>DASPGQ010000310.1 GCA_035620555.1 Vicinamibacteria bacterium | reverse complement strand
CCACCTTCTCCTGCTGCGCCTGCCGGCTCCGGATCGCTACCAGCATCAGTACGGCCCGCAGCATTACCTCTCGAAGGCGGCGCTCACGGCGTCGGACTACAACATTGGACTCGTCCGACGCGCCATCGAAGACTCGGGTCTCGCCAATCAGACGACACTCGTGGTGGTGTCCGACCACGGCTTCCACACCGCCGAGTACTCGGTCAACGTCTATCCCGTATTCGAGAAGGCGGGACTCGCCAACAAGGTGCGACTCCATGGCGGCTATTGGTCGGTCGTGGTAGAGCTCACCGATCGCTTCGAAGAGTCGAAAGACGGGAAGGCCTTGGAGGACGCCCTGTCCCGGGCCGCCCGGCTCGACGGCGTTGCCGTCGTGGTCCGGCCGGAGGATTTTCACGCGCTCGGCATCCCTCGCTACGACGAAGACCCTCATATCCTCGGCCAGTACCTCATCATCGGGAGTATCGATACCAGGCTCGTGGTCGACGAGCAGGATTCGTCGAGTCGGCGAGAGCGTCTGCCCACTCCGTACTACGGACATGGCTTCCTGCCGTCGGATGAGCGCATGTATGCCGTCTTTCTCGCAACCGGGCGACGCGTGAGAATGGGGGTGCGCGTCGGCAGGGTGCAAAACTACGACCTCGCCCCAACCGTGTGCGACCTTCTAGGGCTCGACATGCCGGGTCTGCCGGGGAGGATTTTGACCGAGATCCTGGAGTGAGAGAGACTCTCACTCCTTAATGCCCTACACCGTCGTCGAGAAAGTACTTCTATTGCAGAACGTCGACGTCCTCAGCGCGGCGAGAACGGAGGACCTCGCCGTTCTCGCCTCCATTACCGACGAAGTTCTCTATCAGAAGGACGCGGTCGTGTTCGAGGAGGGACAGCCCGCTGACGGCCTGTACGTCGTGGTCCGGGGCGAGCTCGTCCTCACCCGCAACGGTCAAGAGCTGAGCCGCATGGGAGCGAAGTCGGCGCTCGGCGCTTGGGACCTCATCGAGGGCAGCACTCGGGTGTTCGGCAGCCACGCGGCCACGGAAACCCTTCTTCTGCGAGTGGACCGTCAGGATTTCTACGATCTCCTGCTCGATTATCCCGAGCTTGGACCGAGCATTCTCAAAGCGCTCGTCCGCCGCTTCCGCAAGCTGGTCAGTCCCGCCGGAGCCTGACGCTAGGGTTGCAGTAAAATCGGGCTGCTCGAATGAGAAAGGCGGACCATGGAGCATCAATCGAATATTCCGGTCATCGTCCTCGTGGACGACGAGGACATGGTGGTGACGAGCATCCGGAGCTTCTTGACCCTCGAGACGGACTATGACGTCAAGGGCTTCACCTCGCCATCGAAGGCGCTGGAGTTCATCCAGTCCAACCGGGTCGACGTCGTGATCTCGGACTACCTGATGCCGGATTTGGACGGGATTTCCTTCCTCGCGAAAGTCAAGGAGATCCAGCCCCAAGCCACTCGCATCCTGCTCACCGGCTACGCGGACAAGGAGAACGCCATCAAGGCGATCAACGACGTGGGACTCTACCAATACATCGAGAAACCGTGGGAGAACGACGACTTGAAGCTCATCATCCGAAACGGACTCGAGAAGCGCCTCCTCCTCAAACGTCTCGAAGACAAGATTGCCGAGGTCAATGCCGCGCACGATGAGCTCGTGTCTCTCCAGCGCGACATCATGAAAGCTTTTGCATGAGTGCCAAGGTCCCCTCGGTCCTCATCGTCGACGATGAGGAAATGGTCATCTCGTCGCTGCGCGGGGTCTTCGCCCTCCAGACCGATTACGAGATTCACGCGTCGACGAGCCCGCGCGAGGCGATGGAGCAGGTCTCCCGCACTCCCATCGACGTCGTGATCTCGGATTTCCTCATGCCGGAAATGAACGGGATCGAGCTGCTGAAGGCAGTCAAAGAGCTGCAGCCCGACGCGATCCGGCTCCTCCTGACCGGCTACGCCGACAAAGAGAACGCCATCAAGGCAATCAACGAGGTGGGACTCTACCACTATCTCGAGAAACCCTGGGACAACGATGCTCTCCTCAATATCGTCTCGAACGCCCTGGCGGAGAAGAGCCTGAGGAGGATGCTGCGCGAAAAGGTGAGAGAGCTGGATTCGCTTCTCAGCCGACACGAGGCGCTCGAGGTCAAGCATCGATTTCTCGAGCGCGAGCTCGAGATGGCGGCCCGGGTGCAACAGAGCCTACTCCCGAAGAATTTTCCCCAAGTGACAGGCTATCGTTTTGCGACCCTTTATCAGCCATGTGAAGCGATCGGGGGCGACTTCGTCGATGTGGCCGAGCCGGAGGATGGGCGTGCGGTCCTGCTGGTCTCCGACGTGATCGGGCATGGCGTTCAGGCTGCGCTTTCGACGATGCTTCTGAAGGGCGTGTTCCAGGAGTCGGCGACAGGCGCCGAGACTCCGCAGGCGCTACTCTCGGAGATGAACCGCCGTCTCCACGCCGTGCTGCCCAATAGCATGTACGCCGCCGCGGCGGTGTTCGACATTCGCTCGGACTCGCACGCGGTGCCGTTCTCGAACGCCGGGCTTCCCTATCCCTTCATCCTGCGGGCCAAAGGGTGTCTGGACGAGTTCGCCGTGGCCGGACCTCCTCTGGGTTTGCTGGAGCCGGACCTCGTGCCCTACGAGTCGAGGAGCCTCGAGCTCCACCCGGGTGATGTCCTGCTCGCGGGCTCGGACGGCCTCGGGTCGATTGCCAACAGCAGCGGGGCCATGTTCGAAGACGAAGAGTTGAGACGCGTACTCACCGAGCTGGCGGGGCGTGACGGCGAAGAGGTGATTCGCGAAACGATGGAGCGGGCGCTGGATTTCGGTGAGAGAAAACCGCTGCCCGATGACGTCAATCTCGTCGCCGTGACCCGCATATGATCCGGCTCGCGCTCCTCGGTCTCGTCGTCACCGCGCCGAGTCTCGTGCCCGCCCCAATGCAGTCGAAGCCGAGCCTCGACGCGTTGAGCGACTCCTTCGGCGCCCTGGCCGAGAGCGTCAACCCCGCCGTCGTCCAGATTCTCGCGTCCGGCTTCTCCGCCGCGAGCGGCATCGTCACCGGGGAGCTCATCTCGGAGCAGATGAGCCGGGGCTCGGGGGTCGTCCTTTCATCCGACGGCTATATCGTGACGAACGCACACGTGGTGAGCGGGGCCCGTCGGGTGCGAGTCCTCATTCCGCAGCGGGACGAAGGCAGCTCGATTCTAGGCTCACGGGGTCGACTCGCCGGAGCCCAGATCGTGGGGATCGACCTGGAGACGGATCTGGCCGTCCTGAAGACCGAGGGCGACGGGCATTTCCACCTGGAGCTCGGGGATTCCGACCGGCTACGGCCCGGCGAGCTCGTCTTCGCATTCGGAAGCCCGCTCGGGCTAGAGAACTCCGTCACGATGGGCGTGGTGAGCGCCAAGGCGCGCCAACTTCGCGAGGGCGACCCGATGATCTACGTCCAGACCGATGCGTCGATCAACCCCGGAAACAGCGGCGGGCCTCTGGTGGACACCGACGGCAAGGTCGTGGGTATCAATACGATGATCCTTTCGCAGTCGGGCGGAAACGAGGGCGTCGGCTTCGCCGCTCCCGCCAATATCGTGCGCAACGTATTCGATCAAATTCGATCCACCGGCCGGGTGGCACGGGGTGAGATCGGAGCGTCGGTGCAGACGATTACACCCTTGCTGGCAAGCGGGCTGGACTTGCCCAGATCCTGGGGAGTCATCGTTTCCGACGTCACGCCGGATGGTCCCGCGGGGAAGGCAGGTTTGGAGTCCGGCGATCTGATTCTGACCCTGGACGGAAGAACCATGGAGAACGGGCGGCAGCTCGAAGTGAACCTCTACCAGAAGCGGGTGGGAGAACGAGCCCGGCTCGGAATACTCCGGGGAGCGAGCGAGCTCACGCTCGAGGTCGAGGTCGTGGAGAGGCGCGAGCATCCCTACCGGTTCGCCGGGCTGGTTCATCCCGATCGAAACCTGGTGCCCGAGCTCGGCATCCTCGGCATCGATCTGGACGACAGGCTCCGACAGATGTTCACCGGGCTGCGGATTCCGAGCGGAGTCGTCGTCGCCGCCCGCGCCCGGGAGGCTACTCCGTGGCAGGGTGGGGGGCTTCTGCCCGGCGACGTCATCCACGAGGTGAATCGGAACGAGATCCGAAGCCTTGCCGAGCTCAAAGCGACCATCGCCCGCTATGGTCCCGGAGATCCGATCGCCCTGTGGGTGGAGCGTGACGGCGAGCTACTCTACGTGGCCCTGGAGATCTCTTGAAGATCAGCTGCCGGTTGGGGTGATCTGGAAGCCCTGCATCGGCTTGCCGAGCGAATTGCCCTGGACGAAGCTCACACCGATCTCGCGAACGACATCGAGCTCCTCCTTCTTCTCGATTCCTTCGGCAATGAGTCGGGCATCGATCTTGTCCGCCAGGGACTTGAAGCTCTGCACCATCTCCTTCTTGACGAAGCTTGTGTGGATGTCTCGCACGAGCTTTATGTCGAGCTTCACGTAGTTCGGCTGAAGCTCCACGATCTTGTCGAGCCCGGAATGTTCGGCTCCCATGTCGTCGATGGCGATGAGGCAGCCCAAATGTTGAAAGTACTTCATCGCATCGCGAAACAAGTGGTAGTTGTCGATAGCGTATTTCTCGTTGACCTCGAGAACGATCTGATCCGGAGCGAGGTTTCTTCCCAGCAGATCGATGAGATCCTGCCCCTGGAAGTGAGGATCTCGCATCGAGAAGGGCAGTGTATTGATGAAGAGCTTGTAGTCTTTCGGGAGCCCACCGCCTTTCTTCGTGGCCGACACCAGGGCCTTGCGGCGGCAGAGATGGTCGAGCTCGAAAAGCAGGTCGGTCTTGTCAGCCACGTCGAACAGAACGATCGGACTGTAGAACTCGGTCCCCTTAGGACCGCGGCAGAGCGCCTCGAAGCCGTGGGGACGCTCGGTCTCCATGTCATAGATGGGCTGGAAGAGCGTGGTGATCTGTTCTTTGAGGATGATGCGCTGGAGCTGTTTCTTGCTCTCGAGGTGGCGCCGGTAGTTGTTGAGCTTCGACGCCTGCTGGGCCTCCTGAATCGCTCGCATGACCAGGCGTTCGGCTCTCACCAGCGGGTTGTGCAAGACCAGCGACGTGCCCACGAACACGCGGGGACGTTTCTTCATGTAAGTGAAGGCGGTTTGCGAGACTCGGGGCGCGAGGAGGAACTCGACCCTCTCGCCAATCTTCTCGATATCCTCGGCGAGTAGGTGCTCCTCTTCCTTCCTCGGTGCGAGGAAGATCAAGAACACGTCGCCCGCCCGCTCGTTCAACGAGACGATATCCCCGGTACGAAGCTCGGTCCCCTGGAGCTCCCGAACCACCTCGCGAACCATGTCCATGAGCTGGTCGAAAATCACGCTCCCGTAGTCGCGCTCCACCTGGTTGATGTCGGATACATCGATGAGGAGCAGCGCGATGAAGCCGTCTTCCTCGAGACGGGCTTTCAACTCCTCGAGATGCTCGCGGTAGGTGAACAGAGGGTGTTGCGGATCAAAGGCAGATGTTGCCACGTCGCCGTCGCGCGTGGCGACTTGCGTTTCTTTCAAGTGCCCCATCCTGAGAAACTTACGGTCAGTCTTTTGATGCTACCAGGGCACTCGCCTCGATGTCAATGCTCCTCGTAGAATCCTCTTTCCTCCTGGCCCTGGGACTCCCTGGGACGGTGACGCCGGAGCGTCTCTTCGATAGGCTCCCGGACACGCGTCATGAGCATGGCCCGATCCCTGGGCTCCAAACCCGCGGTCGAAACCGGATCGTGAAAGAAGATCTCGACCGTGCCCGAGCGGATTGCGAAGCTTCCGGGCGGCATGAGCTCGAACGCGCCGGTCACCGTAATCGGCAGGATGGGGACCTGAGCGTCGATCGCCATGTGAAAACCGCCCTTCTTGAAGCTCAGCAAATCCCCGGTTCGGCTGCGGGTGCCTTCGGGGGCGATGAGAAACGATTCCCCGGCCGCGGCCAGCGCCGCGGCGCGTTTGACGCTCTCGACGGCGCTTTCCCGGTTCGTCCGATCGACCGGCACGAACCCACCGAGGCGCATCGCCGTCGCGAGAACCGGAAGGCGAAACAACTCCCTTTTTCCCAGGACCCGGACCGGTCCGGGAAGGCGCATCCAGACCGCGGGTACGTCGAGGTTGGAGTTGTGATTCATCATGAAGATGAAATGCGGATTCGCGCCGAGCTTCTCGTCACCATGGGTGACGATCCGGATCCGGGCGAGCCAGAACCCGATCCGCACCCCGAACCGTCCCAGCCAGTACAGAACCCGGGAGTTTCCCGTGATGAGAGCGTACGGAATACCAGCCATCCCGGCAACCAACGTATAGACCGGCAGCACGATCGCGAGTACGAGGCTCGTCAGCATGTCACGGCAAGATCAGGAAAAAGCCCTTCCGACCTTCTGGGCGGAAGGGCTCGATCCAACCCAGCTAACGGGTTGACGCCGTTTCGAGCCGGCTCTGATTGTCGTTCAGATCTGAGGCAAGCCGGGGCTGCCGGGCCCCTCCGGGCACGAACGGGATCTCGAACAAGTCACTCAGCAGCAGTAACGGTTGATGGTGATCGAGATCGGCTTCTTGCGGCCCTTTCCATTCGTCGACGCTCGGCTCCGCACCTTCCGGGCGACACCTTCCGTCCGGCCGCTCTCCGCCATGGCCGCCAGGGTCGTCTTCTTGAGAAGCGTCTTGAGGCTCGTTCGGCCTTTCTTCTTGGCTTCCATCCCGCGCGACAGAGCGATGTCGATCTTCTGCTCGACGAGATCCTGAGGCTCTTCGGCGACCTCCGCCAGCTCGCTGACGATGAGGAAGCGGGCACGGTCGAGCATTCTCTTCTCGCGAAACGACAGGCTCTTCTTCTTGCTGAGGTATGAAAGGTCCTTGAGCACTCCGGCCACGTCGTAGATGGACCCACTCCGCATCTTGTCGGAGTTGTCCTTGTAGCGACCCTTCCAGTTCGAATGCTGCTCGATCTTGCGGTTCTCCAAAAGGTCGAATATCCGCTCGACGTCCCTTCCGGTGATTACCCGGCGCAATCCCACACCGTCGACGTTCTGGACCGGAACCTTCACGACGGTGGAGTTCGCAAGGATGCGCAGTTTGTAGAACTGATGCTTCGAATCAGGGAGAGTGTCTGCCAGGATATCCTCGACGACTCCAATGCCATGGTTGGGGTACACGACCTTATCCCCGATCTGGAAGGTCATTCACACCTCGCTTTCTCAATATTTTTGCGGCGGCATTCTAACATATGCCCGGGCCGGGAACTACTAAATAATGTGCTCACAAGGATTTCGCCGAGGATCCTATGGACGGCAACCGGGTGCACCCTTCATATTTTCGGCAGAATTTGCAGAACGGCCACTCAAGAATGTTCCACGCAGGGTGGTCTAAGGATGAAGGTTCATCGGCCCATGAACGCCTCCAGCATACTTTGATTCGCCTCTGCCCGCAAGGCGGTCCCGAACCCGCATTTTTTGGTAGACTTCCCGAGCAACGTGCCGGAGTGGCGGAATTGGTAGACGCACGGGACTCAAAATCCCGCGGTCCTCGCGGCTGTGAGGGTTCGACTCCCTCCTCCGGCACCAGCCTTCGCTCGACGACGTATCTTGAAGCGTCGAGCTTCGGCCTAGGCAAGCCAGCGATCCGAGCGAAGGCTGCCCCGCCGTAGCCTTTGGCGCAGGCGAGGGAACAATCCCTCGGGCGAGGCCGTAAACCTACCGGGGGCGGGTTTCAGTGCGCTCACGCGCGACGAAATGACTGAAGAGAAGCTTTCGCACTACACGATTCTCGAAGAGATCGCCCGCAGCGAGGCGCAGATCGTCTACCGGGCCAGGGACGACAAGCTCAACCGGGAGGTTGCGCTCAAGGTCCTTCCCAAGGTGCTCGTGCAGGATCCGGAGCGACGACGCCGGTTCGTCGCCGAAGCGAAAGCCGCGGCAGTGCTCGAGCACCCCCACATCGGTGTGATTCACGAGATCGACGACGCGTCGGGAGTGGCCTTCATCGCGATGGAGCTCATCCGCGGCGAGACGCTCGGCTCCCGGCTGAGTCGCGGGCCCCTTCCCGTGGTCGAGGCGATCGACCTGGCGATCGGGATCGCTTCCGGTATCGCCTACGCGCACGAGCGGGGAATCGTCCATCGGGACGTGAAGCCCAGAAACGTGATGCTGACCGAAGGAGGTCATCCGAAGATCATCGACTTCGGTCTCGCCAAGCTTCTCGACACGGATCGGAGCCCGTTCGTAAGTGAATGCAGCGACGACGAGCTGCCGCTTTCAAGCAGCACTCGGGAAGGGTTCGTCGCCGGAACGGCTTCGTTCATGTCGCCCGAGCAAGCGCGGGGCGGAACGGTGGACCAGAGAAGCGACGTATTCAGCTTCGGGCTCTTGCTATACGCGATGCTCGCTGGCAAACCGCCATTCGAAGGTCCCACGCGGATCGACACGCTCCATGCGATTCTACGAGACCCGACTCCGAAGCTTCCGCTGCCTCCCGACGCGCGGGCGCTGCTCCAGCCGATCCTGGAGCGTTGTCTATCGAAGGAGCCCGACGGTCGCTACTCGAGCATGACCGAGGTTCTGGAAGAGCTCAAACGCGCTCGCGCGCGCCTCGAGGCGTCGAGCTTCGGCTTCCGGGGAATCCAGCGGGTCGCCGCCGCGGTAGCGCTCGTCGCTTCCGGAGCCGTCGCCGCCGCGCTTCTCATGTCGGGACGCGGTACACCACCCCCCGATATTCACGTCAAACCGACTCTCGCGGTACTGCATTTCGAGAACCTCTCCGGTGATGCCGAGCTCGATTGGCTTCGCACCGGCCTGACCGAGCTGCTGGTGACCGATCTCTCCCAATCGAAAGACCTCGAGGTCGTGACCACCGATCGCTTGTATCAGATCCTCGAGGACATGGGACGCCGGAACAGCGGACCGCTGGCGGCAGGGGACGTCGCCGAGCTGGCGGATCGGGCGGGGGCGGAGAAGGTTCTCCTCGGCAGCTTCGCCAAGGCCGGCGAATCCATCCGTCTGTCGGCACGGATCCAACAGGCCGAGAGCGGTCAAGTCGTTTTCACGGAGACGGTCGAGACCAGCGGCGAGGCGAACCTATTCCGGCTCGTCGACGATATGACGGCGAGGATCAAATCCGAGCTCGGCATCCAGGGGCCGGGGGGTGAGCTCGACCGCGATCTTCGCGAAGTCACGACGTCGTCGGTGGAAGCCTACCGTGAGTACGCCGAAGGGATTCGATTGCACGAGCGCTTCCGCGAGGAGGAGGCCATACCCCACTTCGAAGCCGCGGTCGAGCTGGACCCTGGCTTCGCGATGGCGCTGGCCAAGCTTGGCGTCGTCCAGAGTAATCTCGGACGCGACGAGGAGGCCGATGCCAACGCCGAGAGGGCTCTCGAGCACATCGACCGCCTCTCGGAGCGGGAACGCTACTACATCGAGGGATGGGCCTATTCCCGCACCCCCTCGACACTCGGCCGAGCCATCGAAGCCTACGAGAAGGCGATCGAGCTCTATGCCGACCACGGGTCGGCGCGCCACAATCTGGGAAACTTGTTGTTCGAGATCGAACGCTACGACGAAGCGATCGAGCAACTGGAGGAGCTGAGACGGCGGCGCATGCTCTTTCCCGCAACGTACGAACAACTTGCGGCTGCCTACGTCGCTCTCGACGACATCGATAGCGCTCGTGAGGTGCTCACCGAGTTCAACGCCCGGAATCCCGACGATTGGACGACCCTCGTCTCACTGGCGCAAATCGAGATCGAAACGGACGACATCAGCGGAGGACTCGAGACTCTGGCGCGAGCCGAAGCCCTGGGAGCCAGCTCCCTTCGCACCGGGCCAGTGAGGTGGCAGGCCCAGATTCTCCGCGAGCAGTGGGACGAGGCGCTTCAGACGGCGAGAGCCATGATGGAAGCAAGGAGCCCCATCGAGACGTTCATTGGCGGACAGCTCTTGAGCACCACCCTGTTGTATCGCGGCGAGGTACAGCCGGTGCTCGAGGCCCTGGAGCGCGTCGCCGGGGCCCCTCCGGTCGACGCCAAACACCTGTTCGGGAGTAAGCCGCTCTTGTTCAAGGCTCGGATTCTTCTGGAGGCAGGAGATTATGCCGCCGCCAAGGAAGCCGCGCTCGCAGCGGTGGCGCCCGACGATCGGTTCGGACAGAGCAAGGAACAAGCGGTTCTGATGGCGATTGCCTGCGAGCGCCTCGGCCAGAGCGAGGAGGCGCGAAAGTGGACTCGCACCTACGAGCAGCGAGCCAATCTCTCACTCGGGCCGGCGGATGAACGCACGTTCGAGCTCCTTCAGGGTGAGCTGGCCATGGCTCGGGGAAGCTACGGCCCGGCGATCGCTCATTTGAACGAAGCGGAATCGCTTCTTCCGCCGCGCGGAGCCGACGGGATGCATGCCCTGATATGGTACTCGCTGGCCACGGCGCACCTGCGAGCGGGCAACGTTTCCGAAGCGATCGGCTGGTACGAGCGTATTCTCGAATCGACCCAGGAGCGCATGTACCAGCCGATCCGCTACGTCCGGAGCTTCTATTTTCTTGCCGGCCTCCTGGAACAGGAGGGAGCTCCGGACGAGGCGCGCGCGTATTACCAGAGGTTTCTCGAACATTGGGAGCACGGAGACATCGATCGAGACCGCGTCCGGGAGGCTCGGGCAAAGCTCAGGGCGAGCTCCTCGACAGAAGCACGGTGACGAGCTCGTTCTTCATCTGCTAAAATAGAATCGTTTCCCAGAAACATGTGCTCGTGACTTTCCAACTCCATTTGCCTGGCACCTGATCATCCCGGTTGCCCCGGCACTACCGGCGACCCCGGAAGGAGTTGGGCGCGAGCTTTTTCCGGATCGCCCCCCTTCGACCGGCAGAGGAGGAGATTCCCGCTCGGGAACGATTCAACCATGAGTTTGAAGATCATGATTGCCGGGTGTCCCAAAGACGAGCGCGAGCGCATCGAGACTTCGGTTCGGGCGGCCTTCGGAGACCATGCGCGAACGAGCTCCTGGAACGTCTCACTCGTCAGCATCGCAAACCAATGGTCGATCGAGATCGACGGCCCCGAGCCCCATTACCGGGGCTTGAGCCTGGTTACGGGCCGCAAAGACGTCGCGACCAGCCTCAAGCGCGCACTCGAGGAAGCCTCCTCGGAGACGAGAGCCAAGGGGCGCGAGCCCGAACGCCGCGAACGCCCCGAACGCGTCGTGGCGCCTCGGCCGCAGGTCTCGTCACCACTGCCGGTTGCCCCGCCACGGGTTGCGTCACCCGAGGTTCCGACGACCACCGAATCCGAGAAGATCGACCAGCACCGCTGTGAGGGCTGCGCCGCCACCTACGAAGTGCTCTACCATACGCAGGTCAACGAGGTGGAAGAACTTTGCCCGGTGGCCTGTCCGTCGTGCTGGCACGTCAACACGGTAGCGATCGCGGCGAGCGCCGGTTTGAACGGTGACTACCGGGCTCGTTCGGTAGGTTAGAAACGTTGACGAACGGCTCCGAGTCTGGTACGATTTCTTACTCCCCAGCAAAAATTTGACTCCCCAACCGTAAGGGACGGCTGCTTCTGGCAGCGGTTTTCCTTTTTGGCACGAAAAGACCGTTTCTGGTCATATGGTTTGTGTCTCGCTTCTGAATGATAACGAGTTCCTGCGTGATATCTCGAAGACTTTACTGGTCGAGATCTCGATCCCCGAAGTCCAATCGACCAAGGAAGAACATCAAGGGGAAGCATGACACACAGCTCTTCGCTCTCTAGCTTCGACGGACGACTCGCCGATCCCGAGTTCCTGGCACGAGCTTTCCAGGAGACCTCGGAGACGCGGTCATCCGACGCACCGAGCGGCATGCCCGAGCTCGATGCGCTGCGCCGCCATCTCCACGCTCGCCGGGTGCTCGTGCTCAAGGCACGCCGCGCCAACTCTCCTCGGTTGATCGGTTGCAGCTCCGACGCGAGGAAAGCCCCATCGGGTGAGTCCGACTCGGGCGAGTTCATTCTGATTCCCAAGGGGAGCTGCACCATTGCCGTCGAGACCGATGACTTGAGCCGCACTCGCCGGTTGCTGGACACACGAGACCGCACGGTGAAACAGCTCGTAGCCCGGGCGCTGGGCCGGATCATCCTTCGCGAGGAGAACTCGGTCGTCTATGAGCTCGCGGAAGGCGGCTCGATGTGCCTCGCCTATTCGTCACCCCGGATGGTGGACGTGCTCCGTCAGGCCGAGTCGATTGCCGACTCGGACCGACCCGTGCTCATCCTCGGCGAGACGGGAGTGGGCAAGGAGCTGGTGACACGCTATATCCACGAAATGTCGGGGCGGGACAAGTTTGTGGCGATCTCCATGGCCCAGATGCGAGGAGACTCCGCGGTATCGGAGCTTTTCGGCCACCTCAAGGGCGCTTTCACCGGTGCCGCGACGCGAAGACTCGGAGCCTTTCTCGAAGCCGGCGAAGGCACGCTCTTCCTCGACGAGATCTCGGAGATGCCCGAGGCGGTCATGGCGCTGCTTCTCCGTGCGATCGAGACCCGCCGAGTCAAGCCACTCGGCTCGGACCAGGAGTGCGCCGCACCCGCGAGGATCGTGGCGGCCACCAATCGACCGGAGCGCCTCCGCAAGGAACTCTTTTACCGGTTCGTCCACCGTATCGAGATTCCCGCTTTGAGAGAGCGAAAGAGCGACATTCGCGCCATCGCGCGACTCATAGGGTTTCGAGAATCTTTCGATCTGACGGAAAAGGCATTGGTTGCACTCGAGACCATTTCATCATGGGACGGCAACGCCAGGGAGCTCGAGTACTTCCTTTTCCAGGCGGCTTCTCTGGCGAACAACGGCGTGCTGGGCGCAAAGCACGTCATGAGGGCTTTCGCCACTTCAATCCAGTTCGAGACGGGCGCGAACGGGACAGCCAGTCCGGTTCGCGGACTCCGCAAGGCACTCGGACTCAGCATTCGCGAGCTCGCCTCGGTGCTCGAGATTCCGAAATCCACTTTGGAGGACATCGAGAAGCGAAGAAACGAAGCGCGTGAGCGCGAGGTCCTGAGCAAGATCGAGGAGAGTCTCAGCCAGTTTCAGGCCCGGGGCCTCTCGTCCGAAGGAGGAGCCGTCTCGCGTCAGCTTCGTCGGTTCATCGAAGAAGAGTAATCCGAGCGAGAGTGGCAAGTTCAAAAAGCCGCTCTCCCACAGCAAGGAGATAGGTGTCGTGACTTCACTGACTCTGGCGCAAAAAAGCGACCTCGAACCGCAGAGCGAGGCGAATGAGCTCGCCCTACCCAAAGCTCCGGTGAGCCCCGAGGATACCGGAATCTCGCGAGAGTTTCTCCTCGAGCTCACGTTGCGCATCGCGCAGACCACCAAGCAGTTCACCACCGAGTGGCTCGCCGAGCGGATCTGCCTCCCGAGCCGCGTCGTGCTCAATCTCGTCGACGAGCTTCGCACCGAGCGCACGCTCGCCGTGCTCGGTCAGTCCGGCAACTTCGGCCTGCAATTGGGAATCACCGAGAGAGGACGCGCCGTGGCTCTCGAGTCGATGAAAACGACCAGTTACGTGGGGCCAGCTCCGGTCACGCTCAAGGCCTACTCCGATCTGATGGAGGCGCAGCTCGCGCGGCTCCCGAAAGTGACGCCGGAACGGGTGTCGGAAGCCATCTCCGAGCTCGTACTGCCCGAGGAGACCGTCCAGATTGCCGGGCTGGCGAGCTTTTCCTCCCGGAGCTTGTTCCTGCACGGGCCTCCGGGGAATGGCAAAACATCCCTCGGCCAGATGCTCCACGCCGCCGTCGATGGAGATCTCTGGATCCCTCACTGCATCGGTATCGGCAACAGCATCATTCGCGTGTTCGACCCCGAATGCCACAGGCCGACCACCTGGGAGACGCGGGCTCGCGAGGTTGATCGACGGTGGATGAGAATCAGACGGCCGTTCATCATTGCCGGTGGAGAGCTGACGATCGAGTCACTCGACCTCGCCTACCACGAAGGGCTCGGCTACTACGAGGGCCCTCTGCACCTAAAGGCGAACGGTGGAACGTTTCTCATCGACGACTTCGGGCACCAGAGAGTCGACCATTCGGAGCTTCTCAATCGATGGATTCATCCATTGGAAAGCCGCGTCGACTACCTGACTCTCAAGACGGGCCAGAAGTTCCCCGTGCCTTTTCGTCCCATGCTGATCATCTCCACCAACCTGGATCCGGACAAGGTGATGGATCCCGCGTTCCTGAGACGCATGGGCTATCGCATCTTCATGAACAATCCCACGCCGACTCAGTACCGTGAGATCTTCGAGCGCTACGCCCAGCGCGAGGGCATTACCGTGCCCGAAGGCCTGTTGGATACCCTGCTCCAGCATTACCAGGCGGACGACCGGCCGCATCGAAGCTGCGAGGCCCGGGATCTCATCGAACGGGCGAAAGATATCTGCCGTTATCGAAGCGAGTCCGTCCGCTTGACGGACGACATCATGGACCTCGCCTGGCGCGGCTACTTCGGCAGGCGGGAGCGCTGGGCCGAGAATTCGACAGGCGAACCATCAGAAAGTCCCTATTGATTTCCGGAGGGTCCACGGAGCCGACGGAGCCGATCCGACGAACGTCCGACGGCGCCAGATCCGATAAGGTGCTGAACGAATAGAAGTACTGGCGACCCGTCGGGCCCCGTCCGATGGTGTCCAGAGCACCTCGTCCACGTCCTGTAACCCCTTGATAAGAAATAGACTACATATCTATTTTTTTCAACGGGTTAAAAGAATCATCACCGCCTTTCGTCGTAAGTTTATTAATTTCAATAGATTAACTCTACATGTAGACATCTGGCATCCAGGTTGCACGGGGTTGGGTCGAGCTGCCTCGACGACAGTCGTGGGCACTCTATAAAGGGGGTAAGGAATGATTCAGATGAATGCTCTCGTTCAGCAGATTGTCCGCTTCGTGAGAGAAGAGGACGGACCGACGGCCGTGGAGTACGCGCTCATGCTCGTTCTCGTGGCTCTCGCGGTGGCCCTCGCGCTGCCAAATATCTCTCAGGCGGTCATCGCGATCTTCACCGCCATGGCCAACGCGCTCGCAGTTCCGTAACGTTTCCATCCTGAATCGGGAACGATGCCGAGCCGGCCGTTTGGGCCGGCCGTCGAGCTCTCCGCCGCCGGCTCGGCCGTTCTCTCGATTGCTCGACGCCGTCGCGGGACCCGTGTCAATCCGCCTTGCCGCAAGGCTCCGGCGGACCCGCCGAAGCTTCCAGCCGGGTCGGTCGCCAGGGCTCGGCATTTGCGGCGCTTATTCGCACTGCGTGCTCACCTCTGCTATCACCGCTCGGCAGGGTCAGCTGAGCTCTTTCGTCGCGCATGGTCTGCCGAGGTCCACACGCCCTCCTTATCGAAGAAGTCTCTCAGCTGCCCAATGGCATCCAATCCCAACACCTCCAGATCAATCGGCCGACGTTCTTGCTGAGTCTCGTGTAGGGATTCCACCTTTACGACCAGTGGATGGACCCCCACTCCAAATCACTCGAACGGCGGGCGTCCGACGCGGTTACCGACCCTTAATCCATTACAAGTGAATGAGTTGTCCGTTTCGGGACCGCTCCGTCCGGGCATGTCCG
>DASPGQ010000309.1 GCA_035620555.1 Vicinamibacteria bacterium | reverse complement strand
CGACGACTTGGTCGGACACGGATACAGCTGAGGCCAAGCGCATCTGGCGTGAATACCAGGAGAAACACGAGGTTTCAAACCTTGAAGGTCGAACAGCCGGAATCGATCCAGTGAGCGGTCGAATCTGGTTTGGGGATTCGGCGGTCGAGACAGTCGCGAACATGAAGGCGGATGGCATCGATCGCCCGCTCTTCTTCGTCCGCGTAGGATACGAGCATTACTTGCGAAAAGGCGGACGGAGGTGATGCGGGGCGCGGTCACCGAGGAAAGGGTGCCCGTCGTTGAGCTCGTCGTAGATGGGAGGGACTGGAGAGCCGTCATCGATACCGGCTTCAACGGTTATCTGGAACTGCCGGAGAGCCTGCGTGTTGCGGTGAAGGCGCAGTTCATTGGTCACGTCGAGTCCGCGCTGGCTGCGGGACAAACGATCGTGGAGGAAAACTATATTGTCGAGTTTCCGTTCGACGGCGAAACGTTGGAGGTTGAAGCGACGTTCGCCGCGGGGACCGACATCCTGATCGGGACGAGTATGCTACGGAATCATCGCCTGGAGATCGATTTTCGGGAGGGATTCGTCGTGATAGACAAGAGCGTGCCAACATAAGGATGAGCTCGTGGCGCGCCGTCACCCTACTTGCTGTAGCGGGCAGCCTTCGCGTTGAACGTTTGGCTTGCTCAGCCGTTCGGCCTTCGCTAACAGCTTCAGCGGATAACTTTGCTCGCGAAGGCTGGTGCCGAAGGGGGGATTCGAACCCCCACGGGTCGCCCCACACGCCCCTCAAGCGTGCGTGTCTACCAATTCCACCACTTCGGCTCGGGCAGGCGTTGCCTGTAGAGCGCATCATTATAGAGGGCCGCAGAGGGGACGGCAAGATGGATGAGAGCGCGGGCGCGGGTTGAGCGGCGGGGCTCCATCACCTATCCTCTGAAGAATGGGACGTTGGGCCTTTCGCACCGTCCTGGCGGCACTCGTGGTGAGCGCCGTCGTCTGGTTCGGGTGGCATTACGTGCAGTTCCGAACCTGTGGGGCTCGGACGTGCGCGGCTACGACCGCGGAGCGGCCCATTCGCACGGCGTCCGGGCGGGACGTAGCGGTGCTCGACGCCCGAGTCGGCGAGAGGGGTCGTCTTGTCGTCGAGTACTTGACGGAGCACGACCGAACCGATGTGGCAGCATTGTGCGAAGAAGCGAAGGAAGTGTGGAACGCCGTGAGCCCGGAGCTCGATATGAGGCGAACGGATGACGCGGTACTCGGGCCCACGAATCCCCGCGGCGAGTTCCTCGGCATGCGGCACGGGGTGATTCCACTCTACACGTGTTGCGTCACGACCTATCTCCGTGCGGAGAAAGATCGGTCGGGAAGGTGGACGTTCCCCGACTGCCCGAGTTAAACCCGAAGACTTTACTGGGGCGGTTGCGGGCTCTCGCTCGGCGGCTTCTCGCCGGCGTCAGGCGTCTCGGTAGGAGGTACGGCGCTTTCGCCCGCCCCCGGTTCCTCGGGAGGTGGAGCCTCGTCTGAAGGCGGCGGCGCCTCGGGGGTCGCGGCCGGTGCCGACTCGGGAACGACCGTATTCTGCGAGACCGCGGGCCGGAGATAGCTCAAGGTGAGCGAAGTGACCATGAAAATGATGGCCGCACCGGCGGTGATCTTGGAAAGAAGCGTTGCCGTTCCTCGAGCACCGAAGGCCGTCTGGGAGCCGCCTCCTCCGAAAGCGCTTGCGAGATCCTGACCCTTGCCCTGCTGCGCCAGAATGACCAGGATCAGAAAAAGGCACACCAGAATGTGGAGTGCGGTGAAAAGAATCGTCAACATGGCTGTCTCGTCTCTCTTTTAGTGTTCAATGCCGTGGCGGGACCCGCGATCGATCGAGCCGCCACGGCTCGGCCTTCAGCGGCGCTTATTCGCACTGCGTGCTCACATCTCATACCCACGAAGCGGCCCGATGCGGACGATTCGCGCTGTCGTCGCGGATACGTTTTGGCCGCCGCTCGGCAGGCTGGGCTGTACTCTTTCATCAGCCTGCCAGTCTAATCTCGACGTTCGAAGGAACAGATGCGGCTGAAAGACTCCGCCTTAAGGCTCGCTCCTCCCACGAGGGCTCCATCGATATCGTCTTCGAACATCAGGTCGTCTACATTATCCGGTTTTACGCTTCCGCCGTAAAGAATGCGGACCCCGCCCGCCGCCTCGGTGCCGTACAGCTTGGCGAGCTGTCCGCGGATCGACTGGTGGACCTCCTCGGCCTGATCGGGTGTCGCGGTGCGCCCGGTGCCGATCGCCCAGATGGGCTCGTAAGCAATCACGAGCCGGTCGAGCTGCTTTTCCGCCACATCCTTGAGTCCTTCCTTGATTTGGCGGTCGACGACGACGAACGTGACGCCGCGGTCGCGCTCGGCCTCGGTCTCACCGACGCAGAGGATCGGAACCAGCTCGTAAGTAAGGGCGGCCAGGACCTTGCGGTTCGCCGTCCGGTCGGTCTCGCCGAAGAGCTGACGCCTTTCCGAATGGGCGACGATGACGTAACCGCACCCGGCATCCTTCAGCATGCTCGGTGAGATCTCTCCGGTAAAGGCTCCTCGCTCCTCCCAGTAGAGGTCTTGAGCTCCCAGAGCGATTCGAGTATCGCCGATCGCGGCGCGAACGGTTGCGAGCGCCGTGAACGGGGGAGCCATGACGATGTCGATGTCGTCCATCTCCCTGACGGCCGAGGCGACGCCGCGGGCGAGCTGATCCGCCTCATCGAGCGTCAAGTGCATTTTCCAGTTCGCGGCAATGAGGGGTCTACGCATCGGTCAGAACCTCGACTCCCGGCAGCTTGCAGCCGGCGAGAAACTCGAGAGACGCCCCGCCGCCCGTCGAGATGTGGGTAATCTGGTCGGCGACGCCTGCCCGGTGCACTGCGGAGACGGAATCGCCGCCCCCGACGATACTCGTCGCCTCGCTTTCCGCGAGGCGTCTCGCCAACGCGAGGGTCCCCTCGGCGAAGGGCGCCATCTCGAAAACTCCCATGGGTCCGTTCCAAAGAACGAGCTTGGCGGCCTCGATCCGCTCGCCATAGCTTCGAATCGTGGCAGGTCCGATGTCGAGGCCCATCCAACCGTCGGGAATCTCATCAATGGGCA
Source organism: Vicinamibacteria bacterium (assembly GCA_035620555.1). Taxonomy (NCBI): domain Bacteria; kingdom Pseudomonadati; phylum Acidobacteriota; class Vicinamibacteria; species Vicinamibacteria bacterium. The sequence goes on along the minus strand of DASPGQ010000309.1, from coordinate 250 downwards.
TCGTTTTGCGCTCCGCCCCGGCATCGAATCGGGAAGCGACCACGTGGTCGCTTGGCAGAACGAGCTTCTCACCCGCCTCGTCGAGAATCGACCGGGCAAGCGTGATCTTGTCCTCCTCCACGAGCGAGCTTCCCGTCGCGATGCCTCGGGCGCGAAGGAACGTATAAGCCATGCCCCCTCCGATGAGAAGGTGGTCGACCTTCCCGACGAGCGAGCGAACGACGTCGATCTTGTCCGATACCTTGGCGCC
>DASPGQ010000308.1 GCA_035620555.1 Vicinamibacteria bacterium | reverse complement strand
GAGGACGGTGAAACTCCCCGCGTCGAGGGTGAGGCCGGTCTCGTTCACGAGCGAAACGGCGAGGCGTGGCCGCGGGTCGCCGCTGCGTTCGTTGTATATCGATACCTTTTCTCCGGGGATCTCGGTCTGGACGATGGGGAGGAGTGCCGATCGGTTGCGCCCGATGTTGACGGGATGAGGAAGCCGATACTCGAACTGGTCTCCTAGGGAGGACGCCTGGGCGGCCTCGACGCGGCTTTCGCGAAGGGCACGAGAGATCGGGGCCGGGGGAGGCGGCGAGGACGGGACACCACCCACGATACCGCCGGGGAATCCTCGTTCCCTTTTCATCCGCTCGGCGGGTTCGAGCAGTGGGGACTCTCCAGTAACGGTCACCGTCTCGCTGACGCTATCCAAATCAAGTCGAAAGTCGAGTTGCCGTGTCCTTCCGGGTGAAACGTTCACTTCGCGGTACTCATGCGTCGTTAGGCCTGCCAGGCTCGCGGAAACGCGATACACTCCCGGGGGCACCGAAAGAACGAATCGGCCATCTTCGTCGGTGACGGCCTTGCTCACGGATTCTCCGGCGCGGTCGAATGCCTGAACTTCAGCACCAGGGAGCACCCCTCCCGTCGGGTCCACGACCGTTCCCGCGATCCGCGTACGCTCCCCCGCGACGTCGAACGCCATCCCATGCGTTTGCGGCGCGACCTGCAGGCCCGCGGGAAGGGGAACCGTCGGCCGTCTCGAGTAGACCGGCTGCGAGAGGTTTTGAACGAAGCTCACCGGCGCGCCGGCAACGAGAGACAGCTCGACGCCGTCCCAGTCCATGGCGCTCACGTTGTCCACGATCGCCCACCCCTGGAGCAGAGGTTTCGCTCCCTCTTCGAGGGCGAGGCGATAAGTCGTCTTCCAGATCGGCGCTTCGGAGGTGTAGCTGACCTGGAGCGAGCGCTGGCCGGGTCCAAGAGTCTCGATCTCGAGTCGCCTGACGTCCCGCTCGTGGGCGGTGCGAAGAAGATCGAGGTAGCGTGAGACCTGCGACGAAAGCTCGGAGTCGAGCAGGCGAATCGAAGCCGCAGAGCCGAGCTCGAGCGCCCGCACTTGCCCCTGGGAGGTAAAGACGAGCGCTTGCGTCCTTTCGATGGTTCCGTTAGAGCCTAGCTCCCGCCTCTTCACTTCCGCGCTCATCAGTTTGCCGGACGCGACTCCGTCGCCGGTTTGGATCTCGACCCGGGCGCCCTTGATCTGATTCAAGAAGTACGTGAGACCGTCCGCCGAAGTGAGATCGAGGGCCATCGCCTCGAGCCTGCGGTCCAGGGGGGCGAGCGTCGTATAGCTGACCCCGGCCACCTGACCGCCCTCCCCGAGATCGATGACCGTGAGCGACTTCAACACGTCGTCTAGCTGCGCGCTCGGAAGCTCGATGGCGACGGCGCTTTCACCGCGGGTCTGGCCCCGGTGCTCGAAGTAGCCGACCCCGTTCTTGTACAGAACGACCTTCCTGACGGGGAGCGGCGCTTCGGCTTGCGCAAACAGGGAGTGAACCGAGGCGAGAATAATGGCAAAGCAGAGCGGGATACGCATGGGATTGATCCTCCGCTTCCAGTGTAGCGGCTTCGTCGCCGTTGCTGCGTCCGCGCCGGTAGTGGCGCCGTCGCGCTCTGCAAGCGATTCTTGAAATAATGTGCGGGCACCGATGCCGACACAATTGAGCGGAATCATCGTTCCGCTAATCACTCCGTTTCGCGACGACGACTCCGTGGATCATGGGGTATTGGCCGCCCTTGCCGCCCACCTCGTCTCAGACGAGGTGGATGGCCTGATGGCGACCGCGCTCACTGGCGAAGGCCTTCTTCTCGAGGAAAGCGAGACGCTGGCGGTCTGGGACACCGTGATCGAGGCGGCGGCAGGTCGAGTTCCCGTCGTTCCCGCGATCCTCAGCGCGACGACCCGGAAGGCGATGGAGCTCGCGCGTGCCGCCGAAGCAAGAGGCGCGGCAGCCATCATGGCCGCGCCCATTCTCTCCGAGCTCTACTCCGGCCGATCGCATGATGACGTCATCGGCTTCTACGCCGATCTCGGGGCCAGCACGTCTCTTCCCATAGTCCTTTTCAACTACCCGTCTCTCACCGGCGTCGATCTCGCGCCTTCGCTTCTCGCACGGCTTGCCGAGATCGTTCCCGTTCGCTACGTCAAGGAGAGCACCGGTGACGCCAGCCGTGTGCACCAGATTCATCGTGAAGTGGGCGATCGCTTGCGTGTCATTTGCGGCGCCCCCTCGACCGCTCTCGAGTCCTTCGCCCTGGGTGTCGACACGTGGATCACGGGAATCCTCAACATCGTGCCTCGCTCGGGCAAGGAGCTACTCCATGCCGTGATCGCGCAATGTGATCTCGTTCTTGCGCGGCGCATCTACTACGAGGAGATTCTGCCTCTTTGGGATCTCCTTCGCAGCAGCTCGAACCCTACCGGAGTCATCAAAGCGGGAGTCTCGGCATGGGGCTTGGACGTCGGCTCGCCCCGACGCCCCGGCCAGTCTCTCGACGACGAGCATCGAGCACGCGTGGCCGCGTTCGTGGCGGCACTGAAGTCACGCTCGCGCTGACTTCTTTTCTGCCTCTGAGTACTCAATGCCGTGGCGGGACCTGTGATCGACCGGCCGCCACGGCTCGGCCTCTGCGGCGCTGCGCGCCGATCTCGCGGCAGACGTTTTGGCCACCGCTCGGCAGGCTGAGTTGTCCTTTTTCATCAGCCTGCTCGTCCCTGCGGACCATTCAAGAACCGGGCAGCTCCCACACACGCACGAGGGGGCCTCCCCTGACCACGGCCTCGAAGCCGGCGTAAGGAATGTAGAACGCGTCCGAGCCGAAGAAGAATGGCATCGCCTGGCTCTCCCGACGATAGGGGTCGAAGCTCGCCACATTCTCGGCGTGAGCTTCGAGCCACTCGAGAAGCTCGGGCGCGACCCGGGAAAATGCTGAGAGCTCGCGATGTTCGTGCGTCACCAGAAGTCGCGCCTGGTTGAAGGCGGCGAGCGGGGGTTCGGAAAGACAGTCGATGACCTCGACGCGATAGGCAGGCGGTCGTCGTCGGTCTTCGTTGACCGGCGGCGCTCCATAGCCACCGCACAACAGGATTCTCGTCTGAGGGGGGGTGGTCGCCGCGATGAATCGTGCCGCTTCCACCCGGGTGTCCCATCTGGCCGCGATGCGGTCGAAAGCCAGAGAGCTCGACAAGCTCGGTGCGATGAGCGCCACCACGGCCACCGTCCAGGCGAGCGCGCGTCCCCGCCGAGGCACGCGAGCGATGAGCGAGGCGACCACGTCGGAAGCGAGTATCGTGAGCACGGGAACGAGTGGCAGAACGTACCGCGGGAAAGTGATGCGTACGCTCGAGATGATAAGGAAGAACGGTACGAGGAACGACAGGAGCACGACATCGGCGTCGTTGCGCCGTTTGACGGCCACGGCCGCACCCACGCCCGAAGCCAGGAAGAGGCCGAAGCCCAGGCCCGCCGGGAGCGTCGTTCGCAGGTGGGTCCAGAGGGCGATGGGGCTCTCCGAGGAGCCGTACAGGAAGTCCTGGAGAAAGCTCATGTCGTTGCGGAAAGCGGCGAAACGGAGAACGACGTAGGGGGACGTGAGCGCGAAAGCGAGCATCGCCGCAAGCCCGGCGCAGATCCAGCGGGACATCGGAGCGCGAACGCGCCACAACGCGACGGCGATGGCCGCGGCGACGAGGCCCCCGTTGTATTTGGTCGAGGCCGCTAGCCCCGCGCAGAGGCCGGCGAGTGCGGCGTGTCTCGAAGAGGCGGTCTCGAGCAGGCGCGCAGCGAAGACGAGCGACAGCGTGACGAAGAGGGTCACGGGGATATCTACGGTCGCGAAGTGCGAATCTCGGACGTGGACGTGGCAGACCGCAACGGCCAACCCGGCGAGAAGGGCTGCGGACCGACGCCGGTAGGCGGCGAGGCCGAGAGCGTAGGTCGCGAGCGCGGTACCCACTCCGGCGAGAACGCTCACCAAGCGGGAGACTCGATAGTGAAGCCCCGGTCTCGTAACCGCGATGTCGAAGAGGAAGTCGAAAGGCCGCTCGTAGTCTCCCACGAGCTTCTTCGCGCCATAGTACCCGTAGAGGGCGACGGTGTTCACGTAGTAGAGGAGGCTCGGGTAATAGAAGCTTCCCGGATGCCACTCTCCGGTAGCGAAAATCGTTTGCGCTCGGCCCACGATGCGCTCTTCGTCGGGTCGCGATGTCGGATGGGGAAGACCATAATCCATTCCCCAGAGGCGCAACCCGAGGGCGAGTGCTCCGATGAGCCCGAGGGCGAAGGGAGTCTTCGTTCGAAACTCTACGACTCTCACGAGCGATGGATGCGGGGAGTCTAATGCAGCCAACCGTCGGTTGCGAGCCGGCGCGTGATGGTCAGTTTTCTTTCAGCGCCTGGATCGGCTCGACGGCTGCGGCTCGCTGGGCGGGAACCAGAGTCGCCACGATGCCGACCGCCAGGAGCCCAAGGCTAGCGGCCAGAAGTGACACGGGATCGTGGGCACGGACGCCGAAAAGGAGAGCCTCGATGAAACGACCGGCGACGAGAGACGCGGTGAGACCGAGGATCGTGCCCAGCGCGAGGACGCGTCCCGCGCCTCGGCCCACGACCCAATAGAGCTCGATCTGGCTCGCGCCGATGGCTTTTCGGATCCCGAGCTCTCGGGTCTGGGTGGCGACCGTATAGGAGAGGACACCGTAGAGGCCGATGGTCGCGAGGATGAGGGCGACGGCGCTGAGGAGCAGGAGGAGCGACATGAGCACGCGTTGGCGCGTGAGGGAGGCGCCGACGCGGTCGGTCATCGGCCGGATATCGTAAACCGGGACCTCGGGATCCAGGGCCCGGACCGCTTCGGTCACTCGAGAGGTGACCTCTTGCTCCGACTTCGAGCTGCGCACCACGCCGAAGAGGGTCCGACTCGCGTAAGCCTCGTAGGGGAAGAAGACGGTCATTCTCGGCTCGGTGCCGAGGCCGTAATGCTTGACGTCTTCCACGACCCCGACGATGGTCACCCGGTCCTCGGGCCGCCGCGAGACCCACTTCCCCACCGCATCTTCGAGTTGCCAGAACCTCTCGGCCAGCGCGCGGTTGACGAGGGCTATGGGAGGCTCGTTATCGTCGTCATACTCGAAGCTACGGCCGGCGAGGACGGGAATACCCATCGCCTCGAAATAGCCGGGCGTCACGACATGAACGTCCGCGACGACGCGGTCCCGATCGGGAGAGAGACTCTGGTCCTGGACGGTGAAGTCGGTCCAGGCGAACCCGCGGGTCAGGGGAAGCATCGAGATTCCGCCAGCTGCGTTACCGGGGGCGGTCCCGCGGAGACGATCGAATACCAGCTCGAAGAATCGGTCTCTCGCTCCTCGTTCCTGATAGCGGTCGCCCGCGAGGGAAACCCGGAAGGTGAGCGCGCCCTCGGCGCTAAATCCGGGGTCGACCGACTGCAGCACCCGGAGCGTGCGGAGGAGAAGCCCCGCTCCCATCGCCAGCACGAGCGAGAGGGCGACCTGGGCGATGACCAGGTAGCGGGAGCCGGAGCGAAAGAGTGATCGAGCCCGAACCGCCGCGGCACCCTCCCGAAGCGCGTCCGCCGGGGCGACTCGCGAGATACGGAGCGCGGGACCGAGTCCGAAGAGGAGGCTCGCTCCGACAGACACCGCGGCGGTGAAGGCCGCGACTCCGAGGTCGACCTCGATCTCGGCGAGGCGTGGAAGGTCCGGAGGAGCTGCCGCGCGAAGAGCCCGCACCGACGCGAACGCGATGCCGAGCCCGGCGAGCCCGGCCGAAAGTCCGAGAACGACGCTCGGAAGGAGAGACTCCAGGAGGATCTGGAGCCGCGATGCTCCGATGGCGGTTCGAAGAGCGAGCTCGCGATGGCCTGACGCCGCCCTGGTGAGCACCAGGTTCGCAACGTTCGCGCATGCGATGAGTAACAGAACGGCGGTCGCGGCCAGAAGCAAGTAGAGAGGGGAGCGGACCGGACCCACCACCTGGTCGAGCAGAGGAACGGCGCCGATTCGGTACTCGGTCCCGGGAGTGAGCCCCGAGCCCAGGCTCTCCGGGTCCTTCACGAAGTCCGAGGCAACGTTCAGGAGCTCCGCCTCCACTTCGCCGAGGCTCGCCGTAGCCGCCCTTCTGGCGACAACGTTGTAGTTCTCCGAGCCGTGGGTGGTTCGTCCCGGATCCTCGACGGGAAGAGACAGCACGAGATCGAAGACGGGCACGGTGGCGAGAGTCGGGAGGACGTCGGCGTCTAGCGGAAGCGGCGGGAGAACGCCGACGACCTCGAGCCGCTCCCCGTCGACGCGGATGGTGCGCCCGACGACGATGGGATCGGCCCCGAAGCGGCGCTCATAGAGCCTTCGAGTGAGAAGGACTTTTCTCGCGGCACCGGGCAAGTCGTCCTCGTACGATAGAGCCCGGCCGAGCAGGGGCTCGATGCCGAAGAGATCGAAAAACGAGGACGACACCTCCAGAGCGCCGACCCGCTCTGGTTCGGCCGAATCGCCGCTCAGCGTCACGTTCGACCCGTGGACGAGCGCCGTCTGCTCGAAGCTTCGAACCCGCTCGCGGATGTCGAAGTACTGAGTGGGCGAGAACCAGTCCTCGGCCACACCGACGCCCGGCGCTCTCTGCCAGAGCATCAAGAGCCGATCCGCGGCGAAGAAGGGAAGAGGCCTCAGAAGCACTCCATGGACGACGCTGAAAATGGTAGACGTAGCCCCGATTCCGAGGGCGAGCGTGACGATGACGAGAATCGAGTACCCGGGCCGTCGCAGAAGACTTCGAAACGCGTGATGCACTTCGCGGAGCACGAGCAAGACTAGCCAAGCCCGGGGACGGCGTAAAGGAAGAACTTCGATGCTACGGGCGTTCACCCCTCGACCAGAACCGCTTCAATAGCTCTTCGGATTCTGCCGTGAAATCCAAGCGTTCAGCTCACGCGACAGCTTCTCGAGCTCGGTCTCGAGCGCCGAAAGGGCATCCCGTGCGAGCGCAAGATCCTGCTCCCTACCCATGCGCTCCAGGCGTTCGAGGGCGTCATCGGGACGACGGGCCACGAAGTTGACCATCGAGCTCCGGAGCGAGTTGGCTTCGACCAGGACGAGCTCGGCGTCGCCGAGCTCGATTGCGGCACGAAGCTTTCTCACGTGCTGAGGATAATCGGCGAGAAAGATCCGGATGAGATCCCGGAGGAGCTCGGCGTCTTCTCCCGTCCGAGCCAGCGCTTCGACCTCTTCGAATTGACCCGTACGAACCGTGCCGGCTTGCTGAATGGCGGCGAGAAGCGTCTCGAGCCGGTAGGGCTTCGCCACGTAAGCATCCATCCCCGCCTCGAGACAGGACGCCCGATCGGCGGGCGTCGCGTGAGCGGTGACACCGATGACGGGCGTATGCACGCCTGTCGACTCCTCTCTGCGCCGGAGGAGTCTGGTTGCCTCGAGCCCGTCCATATCGGGCATCTGGACGTCCATGAGGACGACGTCGAAGGGTCCCCTCTCCGCGAGTATTCGGAGCGCCTCGCCGCCCGTGGTTGCGACGACCACCTCGCCGAGATGTTTCTCGATCAACCGCACGGCGAGCTTTCGATTGACGGCGTTGTCCTCCACCAGCAGCAGTTTCATCGACGAGGCCGTCGCCGACTCGTCTCGGCGCGCGGCAGGGGTCTCTGCTAGATGGACCACTGGACTCGTTACCGCTTCGGCGACCGCGTTCCAGAGCCCCGAGCGGGTGATGGGCTTCGTCAGACAGGCGGAAACGCCGAGCTCCCGACAGCGCTCGAAATCCCCTGGCCGACCTCCGGAAGTCAGCATCATTACCGTGCCCCGAACGAGACCGGGCTGGGCCTGGATGCGTCTGGCGAGCTCGAATCCGTCCATCTCGGGCATGTGGCCGTCGGTGAGAACCAGTGCGAACGGTTGCCCCGCGCGCTTCGCTTCCTCGAGCCGCAACAGGGCCTGAGCTCCGCTCCCTACCGATACCGGGCTCATCCCCCAACCCGTCAACATCTCGGTCAAGATGCGGCGGTTCGTCGAATTGTCGTCCACGACCAGAGTGCGAAGGTCGCGGACCCTCTCGAGCTCGAGAGGACTGGGCTTCGCGGCCGGAGCCTCTGCGAGGCCGAAACGCGCGGTGAAGTGAAACGCAGTTCCCCGTCCTACTTCGCTCTCCACCCAGACGCGTCCGCCCATCAGTTTCACCAGCATCGCCGATACGGTGAGGCCGAGACCGGTGCCGCCGTACTTGCGCGTGGTGGAGGCATCCGCTTGAGTGAAGCTATCGAAGACCGATTGCCGCTTGTCTTCGGGGATGCCGATTCCCGTGTCTCGCACGGTGAAATGGAGCAGGGCGTTCTCCTCGTCCGCGGTCTCCAGAAGAACCTTCACCGATACCTCGCCGGCTTCGGTGAACTTGACACCGTTGCCGGCGAGATTCACGAGGACCTGGCCGAGTCGTTGCGGATCGCCGATGAAGCCATCGGGAACCGATGATGGAATCTCCGACGTGAGCTCGAGCCCCTTCTCGTGCGCCGAGAGGGCCACGGTGCGAAGGGCGCGGCCGACACAATCCCGAAGGCTGAAATCGATCCGGTCGAGCTCGATCTTGGCGGCCTCGATTTTGGAGAAATCGAGGATATCGTTCACGAGTGCCAGAAGCGAGTCGGCAGCCATCTTGACCGTCTCGGTGTACTCCCTCTGCTCGTCGGACAGCTTGGTTTCGAGCGTGAGCTCGGTCATGCCGATGATCGCGTTCATCGGGGTTCGGATCTCGTGACTCATGTTCGCGAGAAACTCCGACTTCGCCCGGGTAGCAGCGTCGGCCTCCTCCTTGGCCCGGACGAGCGCCTGCTGGGTGCGCCTGCGCTCGGCGACTTCCCGGGTGAGGGCTTCGGTTCGCTCGGCCACGCGCTCCTCGAGGCTCTCGGTGAGCTCCCGGAGCGCCTGCTCGGCACGTTCTCGCTCTCCGACTTCACGCCGCAGCGATCGGTTCGCTTCTTCGAGCTCCAGGTTTTTTCTGCGAAGGCTCCCGAACACCAATCCGATACCCCCGACGGAAAGAAGCGAGAGAAGGCTCATGAGCGCGACCGTGCCCCGCATGCCTTCACGTGCCAAGGCCACGATATTCGTGAGGGGGTGCCGGATCTCGAGAACGCCGCGAGTGTCCCCGGCCTTCCAGTCAGATTTGGGCGTGTCGGGGTGCGTGTTGTGGCAGTCGACACAAGCCGAGCGCATGAGATCGGCGGTGGCATAACGCAAGTAAGGGCGTCCTTGTCTCTCTTCGAAGGCGAAAAAGGGCTTCTTTGTCTCGCGGTTCAACGTGCTCCAGGCGTTCTTCGCGAAATCGTCTCGAAGACCGGAGGAATCGGCGCGCCAGGGGAACGGGTAAGGGCTGTAGAGCTGGGCGCTGGCTCCGGAGCCGTGCTCCCCGATTCTCTGTCCCAGCATGATGGCCAAGGTCGCGGGAAGAGGAATCGCGCCCTCCTTCGTCGCGTAGTCATGGGTGATCGCGACACCGAGGGGACGGACCCTCTCGACGACTTCACTCGTATAGAGCGTGCGAAACTCGGCGAGAGCCTGAGTGTAGATTGCCGCGTTCTCGAGCGCCATCGTTTCGATCATCCGGGATTGGAAACGCGACACGTAGAACAGGATCGAGCCCAAGCCGAGAGCCAGCACGACCGCGAGGGCGACAACGGTGTGGGCGAACAGCGCGCCCAAAGCCGAGCGCCACAACTGACCGACGAAGCGCCCGGTGGCAGGTCCCCCGGGCAGTGCTTTTTCGTCGTGCATGACGGACCTCCCTGTTGACCAGGATCTCGAGGTCGATTTCGAGAGTAGCGGGACCTTTTGTAGGCAGCTTCCCTCGATATGTCAAGAGCGACGGAACCATACCGGCGTTGCCGTGAAGTAAGATGGCTTCGTGGTCTTGCTCATCACGATGTTGCTCACCCATGCCGGCGAGCACCCCGCCATTCGTCCTCTTTCGGGCTCGAGGCTCGTCGCCGACGAAGAGCGGGACGGCGAGATGGTCGTCATCTATCGAGAAGCGGGGAGCCGGACTCGGAAGACGGTGCGGGGGCGACTGTACAGCCTCGAGTACGAGACCGAGTCGGACATCTCGGCAGAGGACATCATCGAGCACTTCAATTCGCAGGCCGAAGCCTTCGACGGTGGGGACGTCCATCGCACCGCGGGCAACCGCATCACCTTCAGCTTTCGTCGCGAAGACGGAGGTGAGACCTGGTGCCAGGTCTGGGCCACCGCGGGAAACTACACGCTCGAGATCGTCGACGAGGCGCCGGCGGAAGTGCTCATCGATTCCGGGGGCGACCCCGCGTTGCCGCAGGAATCGATTGCGGAGACTCGCGAGGAAGTCGCGAGCATCGTCTTCGCTCCTGGCTCCTCTACGCTGCCCCCGGGCGCCGGGGCCGTGCTCGACGATGTCGCAAAGCGACTGACCCGCGAGCCTGGCACCGCCCTCGAGCTTCACGCGGGTGGAGGAACGATCGCGGAGCGGCGAGCGAACGCGGTGCTCGAGGCGTTGAAGCTCTACGGCCTCGAGGAGGTCCGCATCGTCGTGGAGGCGACCGAAGACGACAGCGATCGCCTGGAATTCATCCTCGTCCGCTGAGCCGCGCGCTCGCGCCAGCCGTCAGTCGACTCGCCAGGAAAAATCGGACCAGAGTCCGTGGGTCTGCGCGTTGTCGAAGCGGATCGTCCCGTCGTCGTAGCGGGCTTGTCCCCGAGCGATCACCTGTGAGGGTGAGTGGATCTGATTGAAGATGTTCTCGAAGCGCACCGGCTCGTCACGGTTGCGTCCGCGGAGGGCTTCCACCGTCGACTCGAGGATTCCCGGGATCGTGACCCGTTTGCGTTGCGTTTCGTCCTCCATGTCGATGGGGAGTAGACGCGTTTTTAGTCTCGTCGCGACGAAACGACCGAGGATTTCCCAAGGGCCGCCTCGCTCGCCATTAAAGAGCGACTCGAGGGCAGCCTGATGCTCTCGGGGTGTCTCCGAATCGAGGACGAGCACTTGCGTCCACCCGCCGTCGATCATCCGTTGGGGGCTATCGAAAACGATGATTGCCCGACGCCCCGCAAGCGACAATCCGTCGATCTCCCCTTGCTCGAAACGAAACGCCCAATAACCCTGGCATCGCTCGTGGGTACAGAGCTGATCGAAGTGGATGTGTCCGGGGCAGACCAGCTGGCAGCTGCAATTCTCGAACAGAAGACCTCGCGCCCACCATTTGGAGCTCGTCATTCGAGTTACCCCACTCGTCTCGTCTGGATGGTGGCCAGGAAGCGAAGGCCGGGAAAGGGAACGACGGCATCGAGACAGGCGACGAGCCAGCCGAGTTTCCGCGGGTGGCGGTTGACCGCACGGAACAGAAGAGGAATCGTGGGAAAGATTCCGCCCCGGCGCTCGACGCGAAAGCCCGCCTCGCCGAGGAGCGACAGGTATTCGGCGAGCGGCCGGTCGCCGGGATGGCGCTCGACGGCCGAGGTGCGGGTGAGCTTTCCCCGGAGCAGAAATCGCAACCGGCTGTGTAGATGGGCGAGGTTCGGGACGGTCACGAACAGTTGCCCCCCGGCCTTCGTTATCCGGGCGATCTCGGAGAGCGCTTTCGGTTGGTCGAGAAGCGCGACATGCTCCAGAACGTCGAGGCAAAGGACGACGTCGAACTCCCCGGTCGAGAAGGGAAGTGC
>DASPGQ010000307.1 GCA_035620555.1 Vicinamibacteria bacterium | reverse complement strand
TCTTCAGGCTGCGGGTGCCTCCGTACGACAGGATGCGCCGCGTGAGCTTGGGTAGCTCGGCAATAGCTCTCGAGCCGGCCAGCATGGATGTTTGGTATCGCGGTTGTGACTTGACCTCGATGGCCAGAAAACGCCGCCCTCGCTGCAGGAGAAAGTCGACTTCAACATTCGACGCTTGGGTGGGGGACCAGTAGAAGATGCTGTCGTATAGCTCGCTCTCCTCGGCGTAGGCTCTCAACAACGTGAGAATCCATCCTTCGAGGAGAGCTCCTCGCTCTTCGGCGGCGACACGCCCGAACTGCTTCTTGATGGTACGAACCAATCCCGAGTCGACCCAGTAGAGCTTCGGATGTTTGCGCTCGCGCACCCGGAGCTTCGCTTCGTAAGCGGGTAGCCTGAACGTCAACAACGTGTCTTCGAGAATGTCGAGGTAGCCGGCGACCGTGGTTCGCGGCGTTCCCGAATCGCGGGCCACACCGGAGACGTTAACGACTTGCCCATGGATCAGAGCCGCGATGGGAAGAAATCGTAGGAACCCGGGAAGATTGCGCACAAGCGCCTCGGCACGGATCTCCTCTTTCAGATACATTTGTACATAGGCTTCGAGAACGCGCTTCCGCTCCGGTGCAGCCCAGACGAGGGGGATGCTCCCGAACCGCAACACCGCCTCGAGCGAGAAGTCCTCTTCGAGCTCAGCGGGCACGAGAGGAAACATTTGCTTGCGAACGGCACGTCCGGCGAGCAAGTTGGTGCCCGCGGTCTTGAGCTTGCGCGCGCTCGAGCCGAGCAACGCGAATCGAAGCTTGCGCTCTTCGATGAACCGGTGGACTTCGTTGAGCAACGAAGGGATCCTCTGCACTTCGTCGACAACCACCCAACTGCCCTTCGGAACCGTTCGGAGCTCGTCAGCGAACAACGACGGCTCCGCCAGCAAGCTCTGGTACAGCCCCTCGTCGAGCAAGTCGAATCGATGAGCGCCGGCTAGCTCGGATCGCGCCCAGGTGCTCTTGCCTACTCCCCGCGGCCCAAGAAGGAAGAAGCTTTGCCGCGGCGGTGTCGTGATCCGAGGATATTTGCCACTGCCCATACCGTCGTCATTTTACCATGAAAAATGACGACAGAACCGGCAGTAAGCCGTATCCCGACCCACGAAGAAGACGCGGCGCGAATCCAGTAAGAGCCGGGTCTCCGCGGTGACGACTCAGGATGGTCGCTAGGAATTGACTAGGATGCCCTGTGTCTTCGAGCTCGACGTTTCACTCTACCGTCACTCTTCGAAGCCCAGCGTCTTCATGAGCGCGACGAACCGTGCGTCCGAGCGGAGCGGATCGAATGCCCGGTCGCGCCCGAGCCACCCTAGCCACTCCGAGTCCGATGCGTAAGCCTGCTCCAGATAGCTCACCGCGCGACCGTGGTCGCCGAGGCCGAGGGAGACGAGCGCGAGGTTGAACGCCGTTACCGAACCACCGAGCGACATTCGCTTCACTTCCTCGAGCTCCTGAAGCGCCCGAGCTCGATCGCCCGAAGCCCCATAGGCGTAGGCGAGCCAGGCGCCGACAAACGGCGGCGCTCCCATCGTCTTGGCCTTCTCGATATGCGGGATAGCCTCTTGGACATTTCCGGCTTGAATGTCGATCCACCCGTAGGCAAGGGGAGGAAAGAAGTAGGTGGGATCGAGCTCCGCGGACCTCCTGGCCTGCTCTCTCGCCGCTGTGTAATCTTCTTGCCAGGCGAACGCGAAGAGGGCGTCGATCGGGACCTGCGGGTTGAGTGGGTCCAACTCGGCCGCGCGCTGGCTCTCGGCAACCGACTCGTCGAACCGTCCCTGGAAGGCCAGCCCGAGCGCGAACTGGTCGTGGGCGTACGCGTAGTTCGGATTGAGCTCGAACGCCCGGCGAAACTCCACTTCGGCGCCCGCCCAGTCATACTCGTAGAAGAGCTTGAACACGGCGAGCGAGGTGTGCGCCTCGGCCGAGCTGTCGTCGAGCTCGACGGCTTTCTCGGCCGCTTCCTTCGCCTTGGGCCGCGCCTCCGAGGCGGTCAGGAACCCCTCGTTGTAGCCAGCCCAGAGGTAAGCGTCCGACAGCCCCGAGAGCGCGGGGACGAAGTCTGGGCTGATTGCGATCGCGTCTTCGAAGCGTGCGATCGCCTTCTGCAGGTTCTCGTCGCTCGGGCGGTTGAAGAAGTAGCGTCCCTTTAGGTAGGCATCGTAGGCCTCGGGATTCACCTCGGGGGCACTTCCCAGTCGTGACTCGTCCGCCGGGGTCAGTTGCACGTGGATCTCACGGGCGATGGCCGACGTCAGCTCGTCCTGGAGCGCGAGAATGTCACGCGAGCTGCGCTCGAAGCTGTTGGCCCACAGGTGGCGATCGGCCCGCGCGTCGATCAGCTGGACCGTGATCCGGACACGGTCGTCTGCTCGGAGCACCGAGCCCTCGACGACGGCATCGACGTCGAGCACCTTCGCGATCTCAGGGGTCGGCGGTCGTTGCCCGCCTTTGAATTGCATGGCGGAGCCGCGCGAGATGACGCGAAGCCGGCTGATGCGGGCGAGGTCGGCGGTCAGCTCGTCGGTCATGCCCTCTGCGAAATACTCCTGGTTAGGATCGCCCGAGTAGTTGTCGAGCGGGAGCACGGCGATCGATCGGATCTGATGCTGAATTGGAGCCTTTTGCGTGCGCCAGACGGGAAGCCGGTTCACCAGATACGCCGCCGCTCCCAGCAGGATCGCGATGCCCGCGATCGTGGGCACGAGCGCGCGCGACCATGACCTCGGCGCGTGCCCTTGGCTCGAAACGTTTCGCCGATCCGCCCCACCCGTGGAGACCGCCGAGAGTTCACCGTGAACATCCTGCATGCTCGAGAAGCGAGCGGCGGGATCCTTCTCGAGGCAGCGGTTGACGACCCGCGTTAGCCCGGCCGGCAGGTCGGGACGCAGATTCGCCAGAGGCGGGGGCACGTCCCGCAGGATCGCCGAGCCGAGCTCCGCGGCGGATTCGCCAGCGAACGGACGGCGCCCGGTCGCCATCTCGTAGACGATGACGCCCAGCGAGAACATGTCCGTCCGGTGGTCCATCGCCCGCCCCCTGAGTTGCTCCGGCGACATGTAGGGCACAGTTCCCATCACGACGCCCTCGCGGGTCCTCATCGCGGTCGAGAGCTCCGATTCCTTCTGCCCTCTCGGCTCCGGCGCGGCAACCTTCGCGAGACCGAAGTCCAGGACTTTGACTCGGCCGTCTTGCGTCACCATCACGTTGCCGGGCTTGAGATCGCGGTGCACGATGCCCTTCCCGTGCGCCGCCACAAGCGCGTCGGCGAGTGCGGTGGCAAGGCTCAAGAGCTGCCCGATCGGCATCCCGCCCTCGGGCACGAGGCGGTCTAGAGACTCGCCCTCAACGAGCTGCATGGTCAGGAAGTGGATACCCTCCGCTTCTTCGACGGAATAAACGGTCACGATGTTGGGATGATCGAGCGCAGCTAGGGCTCTCGCCTCGCGCCGGAAGCGCTCGAAGAGCTCCGGGCTCGCGGCCATTTCCGCGGGCAGGACCTTGAGGGCAACCTCTCGCCCGAGCTTTGTGTCCGTGGCGCGGTACACCTCGCCCATCCCGCCCTTACCCAGAGGGGCGGTGATCTCATACAGCCCCAATCGGGTTCCGGCAGCGAGGGTCATCGGGGAAATCTAGCGGTAACGAAAGGAACTTACAACTCCACATGCGACGATTACTCGTTTCTTCCGTCGTCGAGACCAACACGAGCATCGCATCACGCAAATAGCTTGCCGCTCCACCCTAGATCCCGTATCCTCGCCGACGTGAGTCTTTCTCGAGGCACTCGTCTCGGACCCTACGAAGTCCTCAGTCCCGTCGGAGCCGGCGGTATGGGCGAAGTCTACCAGGCGCGCGATACGCGCCTCGACCGTACGGTGGCGATCAAAGTTCTTCCGGACCATCTGTCGACGTCTTCGGAGATTCGCCAGCGATTCGAGCGTGAGGCGAGGACGATCTCGCAGCTCTCTCATCCGCACATCTGCGCGGTCTACGACGTAGGTCGCGACGCCGGCACCGACTATCTCGTGCTGGAGTACCTCGAGGGCGAGGTGCTCTCGGACCGGCTCAAAAAAGGACCGTTGCCGCTCGATCAGATGCTTCGCTATGGAATCGAGATCGCCGACGCCCTCGACAAGGCCCATCGCAAGGGCATCGTTCATCGGGATCTGAAGCCAGGGAACGTCATGCTCACGCGCTCGGGCGTGAAGCTTCTCGACTTCGGGCTCGCCAAAGACATTCGACCTCTCGGTACGACGGGCGACAAAGGAGACAGCGCGTCACCGACGCAAGGAGATTTGACGAGAGAGGGAACGATCCTCGGGACCGTGCAGTACATGGCTCCGGAACAGCTCGAGGGCAAGGAAGTCGACGCCCGCACGGACATCTTCGCGTTTGGGGCGGTCCTCTACGAGATGGCTACGGGTCGCAAGGTTTTCGACGCATCGAGCCGGGCGTCTCTCATCACGGCGATCATGTCCGCCGAGCCGCCTTCGATTTCCTCGGTCCAGCCGACCAGCCCGCCTCTGCTCGACCGATTGATCCAAGTTTGCCTCGCGAAGGACCCGAACGAGCGGGTGCAGACGGCACACGATGTGATGCTCCAGCTCCGGTGGATCGCGGAGGGCTCACAGGTCGGCCTCCCCACTCCTGGCGTCACGCGGCGCAGAAGCCGGGAGCGCCTGGCCTGGGCCGTTGCCGCGGTGGCCGTGGCCGCGGCCCTCTGGCTCGGCCTCGCGAGAGAACCCTCGGCCTCCACTCCGGACGCGCGTGTCCTCCGCACCACGCTCCTCCTTCCGGATAAAGTCTCGCTGAGAAATGCGGCCATCTCGCCCGATGGGAAGGACGTCGTCTTCAGCGGCACCGACGCGACGGGCAAGTCCCAGCTCTGGGTGCGTCCCCTCGATTCGGA
>DASPGQ010000306.1 GCA_035620555.1 Vicinamibacteria bacterium | reverse complement strand
GCCTGTGCCTGGCGTGGCTCGACCCCATCCATGTGTGGCAATCAGTCTCTCGACGAGCTTCCGGATGTCGTCACGAATGGCGCGAACCTGCTCGAGGGGACGTCCCTTCGGGTCGAGAAGCTCCCAGTCCTCGCGCTCGATGCCGGGAACGACGGGACATTTCTCTCCGCAGCCCATCGTGATGAGAAACTGCGCGCTCGCTGCCAGGTCTTCTGTAAGGAGCTGGGGGCGAGCTCCGGACAGGTCGATACCGAGCTCCTTCATCGCCATGAGGACTTCCGGATGGACGCTCACTGCCGGCTCGGTGCCTGCGGAGATCGCTCGGGCCGCGCCCGGTTGCACAATCGAGTTGAAGATCGAGGCCGCCATTTGAGATCGACCGGCGTTATGGGTGCAGGCAAAGAGAACGGTTTTCATGCGATTTTGATATTCGCCTATGCATATGTCTTATCTCAAATTTTTTTACGCCGTGCAACAGCCGCCGCTTTTGCGGAGGCGCGCCGCGCGAGCCAGGTCTTCGGCGAGCTCGGGGACGTCGTGGAAACAGCCCCCCAAGCAGCGGAGGAGCTGCTCGTGGAAAGTCGTGCTGGCGGGAGCGAGCCGATAGAACTTCCAGACTCCATGGTCGCGGACTTCGACGAGCCCAGCCCTCCGCAGGTAGGACAGGTGGCGGGACGCTTTGGGCTGACCCACTCCGAGGATGACCACCAGGTCCGCAACGCATAGCTCCCCGTCCTTCAGGAGGTTCAGGATTCGGAGCCGGGTGCGGTCCGAGAACGCCCGGAACATCAGGTTGATGGAGTCTACCGAGGACCGTTGGTTCCGACGAGTTGTCACCGAAGTGGGCATCGAGTGAATCCGTATCGATCGCGTTGACCTCTGAGCTTCCGGTTTTGCTTCGCCCTTCGCCAAATTGGTGCCGCAAGGCTCCTATATCAGCACCCTGCATACTACTTGATTTGGGACCGAGCCGGCAGAAGACACATTGTTCTTCGATGCCGAACCCCGTGCACAGCCACAAAGACCCCCCGGTATCGTGAAGGAGAACCCCGACTTTTGGCAGGCTGACGAAAAAGTACAGCCCAGCCTGCCGAGCGGCGGCCAAAACGTCTGCCGCGAGATCGGCGCGCAGCGCCGCAAAGGCCGAGCCGTGGCGGCCGGGCGATCGCGGGTCCCGTCACGGCATTGAGTACAGAGAGGTGGGTAG
This sequence comes from Vicinamibacteria bacterium, assembly GCA_035620555.1. Classification (NCBI taxonomy): domain Bacteria; kingdom Pseudomonadati; phylum Acidobacteriota; class Vicinamibacteria; species Vicinamibacteria bacterium. Next base: position 7,151 of record DASPGQ010000306.1, on the reverse strand, counting down.
TCGTGAGCTCATTCTGGTATTTCGAGATATATCTTCGTTCCGCTCGGTCAAGAACGAAGGACCCGCGTCGACGAGTCTTTTGCCGAAAGGAGTGGAATCGATGCCCCTGCAACTCACTCTCAAATCCGTCGCGCTCTTCGTGGTCGCCGGCATCTGCGAGATCGGTGGCGGCTATCTCGTGTGGCTGTGGCTCCGCAATCAGCGGGGCGTCCTGCTGGGCCTTGCCGGCGGGGTGGTTCTATTTCTCTACGGCATCATCCCCACGTTTCAACCCGCCCACTTCGGGCGAGTCTATGCGGCTTACGGTGGGGTTTTCGTCGTCCTGTCCCTCGTTTGGGGATGGCTTTTCGACGGGAGTGTTCCCGACCGCTTCGACGGGATCGGCGCGGGCTTCTGCATCTTGGGCGTCGCCACCATCATGTACGCGCCTCGATCGTGAGAAAACCGGCGCCGCCACTCCCGTCCGACGGTCGCGCTACAATGATTCGATTCTATCGAGCTCGGAGGTTGAAGTGAGGATCGTCACAGCAAACGGTATGACGCGGTACGGACCGTAGGTCTGACAGCTCGTCGCGGCCTACGAGCCGCGTATCCAAATCGATCTGGGTAGTGGCGACGGCAAGGGGCCGTTGCGCCTGGCGCGGAGGGAACCTTCGCGGCTCTTCGTCGCGGTGGATGTGAATGCGGATTCGCTGAGCCGAACCGCGTGGCGCGCCGCCCGCCGAGAGGCGCGCGGAGGCGTTCGCAATCTTCTGTGCATCGCGGCGAGCGCGACGGAGCTTTCGCGGGAGCTTCCGGGGGTGGCTGATCGGGTGACGATCCTTCTTCCTTGGGGAGAGCTCCTCCTCGCGGTCGCCGCTCCGGAGCCGGCGACGCTCGAGGCGATCGCCGCCCTCTGTCGAACGGACGCGTCGCTCGAGATCGTGTTCTCTTACGATCCGCGACGGGATCCTTCCATACCGGCGTTGCGAGATTACCAGGGTATTTCCGCGGCTCGGGTCGAGACCCGCCTGCGAGAGCCCTATCGACGCGCCGGCCTTGACATTCATCGAGTGGAGGATTTGGACAACCGAGCGCTCCTCGACTACCCGACCACGTGGGCGAGGCGCCTGGCGCACGGAGACTCTCGCAAGATCTGGCGCATCGGTGGCCGTAGAGGCTAGCCTTGGCATGTGCCATACGGGTTTTCCGACGCGAACGCGGTGGGGTACGGGCGTGGTATTTCCGCGAATTGAGCGAGTGGGCCCGTGAGAGGCGATTCGGTGGGCGGCTCGATTCGGTGGAAGCTCCATATACCGGCACCGCCGTCGAAGGTCTACGAAGCGTTGAACAGCGACGAGGGGCGCGCCTCCTTTTGGGCCGAGTCGGCCCGTGAGGTAGACGGCGTGATTCATTTCGAGTTCATCAACGGCATGAGCTACCGGAGCCGGATCCTCGAGCGAAAGGCGGACTCCGTCTTCGCCGTCGACTATTTCGGCGGTGTCGCCCGCTTCGAGCTGGCGCCCGACGGAAAACGTGGCACGGACGTAACGCTCACCCACACCGATGTCCGTCCCGAGGACTGGAACGAGGTGCACGCCGGCTGGCTGAACGTTCTCTTTCCCCTGAAGGCATGGATTGCTTTCGGCATCGACCTTCGCAACCACGATCGAGAGCGGCTCTGGGACGATGGCTTCGTCGACCAGTGAGTGACCGCGCGGGTGGAGGTTGCTCGGGCCCGGGATCTCGCTTACTACCATCGAAGAGAATCTTCCTCGTTCGCGAACGTATTAGAGACACGGGACTACATGCGTAAAGGAATCGGGTCTGAGGGTAGCTCCTTAGAGTCCACACCAGCTACGACACAGTCGGGCGGACGCAGCGGACCAGAGCGTCACGTACGAAACGCCGTCGAGCACTCCATCGCCAAATGAGCGGTCAGTCTCTTGCTCTGTGGACCGTGATCGGCTTTCCCTCGAACTCGAGGCCATCGAGTGACGTGATGGCCTTCTCGGCAGTCGGACCGTCCGCCATATGAACGAAACCATAGCCGTGAGGAGAGCCTACACGAGTGTTTCCCATCCAGATGGACTCTACCTGTCCGTGCCGCGAGAACAGATTGCGTAGGGATTGCTCAGACATCTTGTAAGGAAGGTTCCCCACGTAGAGTTTCATGTTTTCCTTTCGAGGGCACGCCCGGGACGAACCTGATGGGTACCCGTCAGACTTTACCGGTCGTGTTAAGTTCAACTCTATCCCAATCGCGCCCTCAGGCGCAAAAGCCTCTGGACGAACCCCTCGGAAGAAATGGGACTTCGGAAAACTCGGATCGGGGTCGATACTCTCGAGACCGACGATTTGACAATTGCACGGAAATTGTCGAGGATAGCTCATTCGGCTATCCGATGGCTTTTCGTAGATTCTTCTGCTGGTGATTCCCACCGCACTTCGTCAGCCCTCGCTTTGGCCCTTTCGTAGAGGAGTCCCCGTTTCATGGCTAACATCTATGTAGGTAATTGTTCTTTCGACGTCACCGAGCAGCAGCTCAGAGACGCCTTTGCGGCCTACGGCGAGGTGAGCAGTGTCAACGTCATCACCGATCGTGATACCGGTCGTCCGCGTGGGTTCGCATTCGTCGAGATGTCCGAAACTGCAGCCGCGCAAGCGGCCATCCGAGGCCTCAATGGAAAAGAGCTCGGCGGGCGTGCCCTGAACGTCAACGAAGCCAGGCCCAGGACCGGCGGCGGTGGCGGCGGCGGCGGCGGACGCGGCGGCGGACGGCGCTGGTAAGCCGGCCCAACCGGAAAACTCCGTTCTCGCGAAGGGCTCGAGATCCCAGGACTCGAGCCCTTTCGCGAATCGAGCGCCCGCCTACCTCGGTGGAAACCACGCCCGGCAGCAGGTGCATCGCCTGTGGGCGAGATGGGCGGCCTTTCGGAACGAGATTCCGGTGACTGCCGATTGACGGAAACCGGCTGTGCCGACTTACCAATCCTGCAGCGCCGATATGCGGGTTCACCTCGTCAACCCGAGCGATAGTTCCTTCGGCATTGGCGTTATTACGCCAAGGTGGCTTTTCGTGCTCGCGGCCGCCACGCCGAAGGAGTACGGCACGCCACGGATCGTTGACGAGACTCTCGAGCAGCTGGACTCCTCGACGATCGAGAAGGGCGACGTAGTCGGTATCGGCATCCACACCGGCAACGCGCTCCGGGGCTACAAAGTCGGCCGGATGGCTCGGGAGCGCGGCGCTTTCGTAATCTACGGCGGCATACACGCAACCCTTTATCCGGAGGAGTCGCTCGATCTCGGCCAGGCGCACGGCGTCGTCAAGGGAGACGGTGACGTCGTATGGGCTAAAGTGCTTGCCCAGTGCGCTGCGGGCGAGCCGGACCGAGTTTATGAAGCCGGAAGAATCGCGGCCGATCGATTCAAGCCCGCGCGCTGGGAGCTCCTCTCCGCGAGGGACTACATGTGGGCCTCGGTGCAGACGGTACGGGGCTGTCCCAAACACTGCTCGTTTTGTTCGGTGTGGCGCACTGACGGCCAGAAGCCGCGTCAGCGGGCATCGGACGTGGTCATTCAAGAAATCGTCGAGCTGCGCCGTCTCGGGTTTCGGTTCATCGCGCTTGCCGATGACAATTTCTATCCGGTGGCGCTAAACGACCTGCGTCTGGCCGAGCGTCGCGGCGACAGAGCCCGGCTGCAGGAGCTGAAATCGCTTCGCGACGAGCGCTTCGAGCTGATGGCCGGGATGGCGAAGCTACCGTCCGATATGGTGTTCTTTACCCAGATCACTATGGAAGCCGCGGAGGATCCGACGTTTCTTGATGCCATGCGTAATGCCAACATCAAAGGGGCGCTCGTTGGGATCGAGTCGGTCACGCCGGAAGGTCTCAAGGCGGTCCACAAAGACTTCAACGCCTCCGGTCCAGAACTGATAAAGAGACTGCGGACGTTCCGAAAGCACGGGGTCCATGTCCTGGGCTCCTTCATTTTCGGTTTACCGACGGATCGGCCGGACACGTTCGACGCCACCGCGCAACTCGCTCAGGAAGCCGACCTCACCTTCGCTCAGTTCGTGATGATGACGCCGTTTCCGGGAACGGTGGATTTCCACGCATGGGAGAAGTCGATGGCAGACGATCCAACACGGATCGGTGGCTTCCCGCTTACCCGCCACTGGCTCATCCCGCAGGAGCTTCGCCCAAAGATCTATACGCATCATCCAGAGCTGTCCCCCGAGGAGATTCGGAGTCGAACTCAAGCGGCGTGGAACCGTTTCTACAGGTTGAGTTCGGTGTGGAAGCGCTCTCAGTGCACCCCGACGCTTCGTTCGCGCCTCGCATTCGTGTTGCTGTCCAAGCTTTACCGGCAAATGTACGCGAACACGGGTATCGCGACGGATAGCGCCCGCGTTCAACGAGCGACGAATCTCGCTCGATGGATCGCAAAGCCCGCTGCCCGGCTGTTTCGCGCCAAGCCTCTCCCCGACTTACAGGTACCGGCGTCGCGCTAGGGCGGTTGCCGACCGCTGATACCACGCGGCGGTGAGCCGCGCGCTTCCGTCCTTCCACGACTCGCCTGGAGGAGACCGAATGGCCACCATACCCGGGTCGGAGTATCTTTGGATTCACCGTCAATGACACGTCTCGCCGATATCGCTTGCGGGTGGCTCCAATGGGCAGTGAAGCACGGATCTACACGCTGACGATTCCCTAATCGCGCGTTTTTCGAGCAGCGCGTCCTATCAGGAAGCCCCGCTGATTTGCTTTCTCATAAGGATCATCCAACGAGCCGCGCGCGAAGTCCGAAGTCGAAATTGTTCCGCCTTGCGGCGACAGCGGGTCACCTACCTTTTCGGACGACGACGAAGCTCGCGTCGTCGTGGAGTGGAGCGAACTCACGAATGTCCGCCGCAAGAGAATCCACGAACTCGTCAATGGGTCGGTCCTTATGGGCGCGAAAAAATGCCTCCAGCCTGTCGTCGATGTACGGCGCTTTTCCCGAGGCGTGGTCGGTGACGCCGTCCGTGCAAAGCAAGAGCATATCCCCGGATCCGATCAGGTTCAGGACGTTCACTTCGTATCGTCGTTTGAAGCCGAGTGGGGGCCGAGGTTGTTTTGTCCGATCGATGTGCTCGAAGGGCATCATTCCCAGAGGTGGGCATTGATAGAGGCAGTCCGGGCTGATTTCCATGAAAGATCCCCGGAGATGCGAGAACACCAGGGGAATCTGGTGGCCGGCGCTGATGAACCGAAACCGGCCCGAGGAATCGATCTCGCCATAGAGAACGGTTATGTATTTACCCGCCGCCATGGAATCGTGGAACCGGACAGACAGATGCTCGAAGAGTCGCGGGGTAATCGTGCCTTGGTCCTCCAGCTCGTAGAGGACGCCGGTAAGAAAGGCCTGATGAAGCATTCCCGCGACGAACGCATCCGTGGTCTTGTGACCGGAGACATCGGCGATTAGGATCCCTGCTTTCTTCTTGCAGTCTTCGAGCTTGGCCATGATATCGAACCTTCCCCGGATGTTCGCTTGTCGAATCCTCTCTGGAAGATCGCAGCGCCGGTCGAAGTCGATGTAGACGATATGATCGCCACCCGAACCGCCATTCAACGCTAGCGTGCGTCCACCCACTTCGATGCCTTCAAGCGTCGGGAGATCATTCGGCATCGGCCGGAGAGCGGCCGCGATACTCTCGAAGTTCTCCAGCTCGCCCGCAAAGCTCTCGACGAGCGTCTTCTCTGGCATGCGGTTGTGTGGGCTTTCAGACGGGAAAACGAGACAACATTCAGCCGGCTGTTGTCCCGCGAGCGGCTCTCGGCTCGATCTGCTCACGGTGTTGCGTCCGCGCCTGCGACGAAGAAGCGTCCAGGAGCGCGACGCAAGGCCGGGGCGTACGGGTGTGTTTCGAGGTGTCTTCTGTCGACCGCGAGCCTCCGCGAAGATTCATGACTTGGTGGCCGCTACCGAGAGCGGCGGCGTCGGTTTCTTCGTGTGGGCTTCTCGATACTCCTCGAGCTCGGCTTCGGTGATCTCAATGTGAGATGCCGGCACGCAGTCCTGGTTACCTCGGCTCAATTCTCGTAGGAGCTTCAGGAAGCAAATCTCCGCGGCGTCTTGGTAGCGAACTCGATTCGACAGAAAGGACTGGTTGGGAATGGCTATCTGAGAATAATGCCATATTCCGTCTGGCCCCCTCACGCGCACTTTGTAGACCCGAGCAGTCTCGTTGACGGTGAATCCGACATACTCCGACCTTAGTGTGCTGACCATCTATCTCCTCTACGCACCGTGCTTTTGCCGGCGGCTCTCGGTCCTTGAATTGGGCCTAGAATCTGGCCTTGAATTGGGTCGAGAATGAATAGCGGCTTGGGCCTTGCGGAAGTGTAGAGGGTCTCGTAGGCTCTGCACCTCGCGGTAAAAATAAAGGGGCGTAGGCCGCATTCCTTTGAATCTAAGCCTCTTCAGAAACTCGATCTCCTCTTGGGTAACGTCGCCGCGAAGAGAGCTATTGCTGAGGAACTCTTCGAGCCCAGGTTCCATGCCGCAGGTCGGCTCCAGATCCTGTTCCACGAACCCGAATCGCTTTGGCGACGCGGGCCCTAGTCTGCGATTCAGGCTTATCACAATGCCGAAGGTTGCGAAGTCGATGTCCCAGGACTCGATGAGCGGGTCGATGAACGAGACGCAATCTTCATCGGATACGTGGAAGACATCGGTATCGAGAAATTCGAGGATATCGACCCGCACCTCTTCGTAACTGCGGTTGCTGGCTCGTGCGAAAATGCGAAGCCACCTCTCGTTGTCCAATTCTTCCCTGGCGAGCGTCTTCACCACGTCGAGAAGCTTCTGCGTGATCAGGCGTTCGATCTCACCGATCGGCTGCCTCTCGAAAATGGCTCGGACTTGCTCTCTCTTGTGGGAGGCGCATTTTCGGAGGATGAGCTTCCGAACCTCCTTGAATAGGGGCGCGGGCGGGTCCAGAACCTTTCGCTTGAGCTCTTCCTTGCGCTGGAGCTCGGCGAGCTTCGAGAGCCGACCTTTCGGAAGTCGGAGCAACTTCTCCATTTTGGAGTAAATGTCGGTTCGCTCGGGTGCCGGAGGAGCTTTCTTTCGAGTCAACAACTGGGAAATGTAGGATTCGGTAACGTCGGCCCCAACGG
>DASPGQ010000305.1 GCA_035620555.1 Vicinamibacteria bacterium | reverse complement strand
ACTTCCGAGCGGAACACTCGTCTCGGCTCGAGTGGAGGAGACGGTCGAGAGTTTTGCCGAAGGTTCCCTGATCCGAGAGCCGTTCTCCCAGGAGATGCCTCTCTACCGTTTCCCCTTGCGCGAAGATGAAGAGCTTTACGTAGACTTCCCGGTAGCGCCTAGCCGAAAGTTCACGGTGGACGAGCTGAAGGAGGGCCGAATCCACGTCGAAATCGAGATGGCGCCCTCTTTCTATCGAGGCATTCTGGTAGGAGAGGAAGGCGCCGTCGTTGACGGCGCAGGCGGCGCGGAGCTCATCGTGCCTTCGGGGGCGTTGACTAACGGCACCGTCAGCGTCTCCGTTGAGGCCCACGATCCGCTGACGCTCGGAATCGGGTTCGACGGGTTGACCCTGGTCGCGTCGGCGGAGGTGGATCTCTCCGGGGCAACGCTCGCCGTGCCCGGAACCCTTTCCCTTCCGGCAAACTTGGTTTCGCCCAGTGGTCTCATCGTCGGCAAGTTCCTCTTCGTCGCCGGACAAAGAAAAGTCCGTCTCATCGGCCCGGCATCGTTCGCGGACGGTCGGATCTCGGTCGCCATCGATTCGGGCGGAACCTATCTCTTCTTCCAGGCCTCGGAGCCTATCGGCCTCATTCAAGGGACCGTTACCGAAGGCGGCTCCCCCGCTGGGCTCGCGGTAGTGGAGTCCTCGACGAGCCCTTTCACCGACGTTACGCCGGCCTCGGGTTTCTATACGGTCGGGGCGAGACTCGAACCGACGACGATCACGGCTCGCAGCCTGGTCACGGGCAACCAGGCAGTGAGCATCGTAACGCCTTCGTCGGCGACGAGCACGGTCAACCTCGATCTCGCGTTGACCCTGACCGGACCGTTCGTCACCGACGCCACACCGCTCGATGGAGCCGTGGGCGTATCGCTATCCCCATCGATCCGGCTCACCTTCTCCGAGCCCGTCGACCCCTCTACGATTTCGACCACGTCGGTATCGTTGAGGAGAGCGGACGAGACGCCGGTTCCAGGCCGTGCGGTCCTGGGCGTCGGCAACCTCTCGGTCTCGTTCCTTCCCGACGACAATCTCGAACCCCTGACGAACTACGTCGTGGTGGCATCCTCTGCCGTCCGGGATACCACGTCGAATCCTCTGCTCCCGTTTGCATCGAGCTTCACGACCCTCGACGACTCGATCGCGGAGCCGAACCCCGATACGCTGACGGTGAGCTTTCCCGACGCCGACGGGTTCGTGACCATCGAGGCGCCCGCGTTCTCGTTCGAGCCCGGAAGCTCGGTGACGATCGTGAATCTGACGAACGGGATCGTCGTGACTGGAAATGTTGGCCCGGACGGGAGTCTTTTCTTCGCGATCCAGGCTTCCATCACCGATGAGCTCGAAATAAGGATTCTCGACGCCTCGAATCGTGAAATCGTGATCCACAAGACGGAGTTCCACGGACCAGACGGCGAGGTCGCCATTGGCCGCCGAGGCGGCAAGATCGCTTTGGGGGATTTCGAGCTCGTCATACCAGAAGGAGCGTTGGCAGGCGCATCGATCTTCACTCTGAAGGAGGTGGAGCAGACCATTCTTGATGAATTGCCGGCCGCCGATGGCGCTGGTGGATTTGGCTCCGGCGTGGAAGTGAACATGGGCGGCGCCGTGCTCGAGGAGGAGGCGGACCTGAGGCTTCCCATCCCGCCGCTGGCACCACCGGACGCGGACTTCGTCATCGTGCGGAAGATCGAGGAGCAGGGCGAAGTACTCTACGAAATCATCGACACCGCCGTGGTGACGGCCGGAAAGCTGAAGACCGAATCACCACCGTTTCCCGGGATCTCTAGTGGCGGCTTCTACTTTTGCGTTTGGTATCCCACGCTTCCTACAACCGGGAGAAACGCGATGGGGGCAATCACAGGAATCGCACGAGAGATCGACCCGTCGGCCGTGACACCAATCGAAATTCCGCTTTCGGGCGTTACCGTTCGAGTGGACGAGGCGCTCCAGGGCGGCCAGTACACGGCGACAACCAATGACGAAGGTCGCTTCGTCCTGTTCGATGCTCTGTTCGGCACCCTTGGCTCTCTCGTGAACCTGGTGGCGAGAGACGGAACAGGCCGCGAGTCCCGCGCGGTAGCTTTCGAGGACCCGGATGTGGTCGAACGCTTTGGGACGCTTTCGCGTTTCACGCGGGCCGGCGACGTCGTGTTTGATTTTCCGCTGTCGCCTCCCGAGCCCCCGCGCACAACCTTGACGGTTCTTCTGTTCGAGCAGGACGGCGCGACCAGGACCGCGATGAC
>DASPGQ010000304.1 GCA_035620555.1 Vicinamibacteria bacterium | reverse complement strand
CGTGAGCAATCATGGCTGGATAAAATCTCGAGCAGGCTGATGAAAAAGTACGGCCAGCCTGCCGAGCGGTGGCCAAAACGTCTGCCGCGAGATCGGCGCGAATCGTCCGCATCGGGCTGCTTCGTGGGTATGAGATGTGAGCACGAAGTGCGAATAAGCGCCGCAAGGCAAAGCCGTGGCGGCCGATCGATTACGGGTCCCGCCACGGCATTGAGCACGCGAGAGAAGATTCCGTCGACTCATTCGCGGCATCGACCCGGAGCTGTACGACGTAATCATCGCTCCCGATTCGCCTGTCCGATTCCGTCTGGGGCTCGAGGGCAAGGACACGAATCGTGTGTTCACGGAACGCTCCCGTCGCGCCCCCTCCGGGAGGAACTTCGAGGCTCAGGCGAATGGCCTCCCCCGACGTGGTCCGAAGTCTAAGAACGACCTCTGCCTCCCCGGCACGAATGCACTGGACGTCTCGGGGACAGCGGGAGTCGCTTTCGACCTCTTCGAACGTCAGCGAAAAGTCCGCTCCCTCGACGCTGGCCGTCTCGCCCGGACGCAACAAGAAGGGTTCGCCCACCCTCGGTTCCGTCGAGAGGTGAACGACGGACGCGAGCATCGAAGAGAGGCCGCGGTCTTGGTCCCATCCATCGAAACGAAACCATTCAGCACCATCTTTCCCCGGAGGTTGCGCCGCGCTCATCCGAGCGAGGGCGTCGTATGCGGGCTTGGGTTGGCCCCGCACGTCGAGAAGACCGAATGAGTGCCAGGGGGTGATGGGCTCCTGCCAGTTGTACCAGATCGTCAGCGGGATGCCCGCCCGGCGGTTAACGGTCAATGCGCGCACGAGGAAGTCGGCCTGTCCCTCGGCGCCAAGACCCTCGACGGGATATCCCCACTCGCTCACGACGATCGGGACCTCACGCCTCGGAGAGTAGCGTCCGATCAGCTGACGCACCTGGTCGTAGAACTCAGTTGCCGCCTCGGGGTGAGAGGCCCCGTAAGGATGTACCGACACGGCGTCCACGACGTCGAGAAGCCCCAAGGCGAACGTTGCTTCGAGGTAGTCCAGGTCGAACGTGCTGCCACCGAGTGAGGGGCCCAGTATCCACGCGCCGGGATCCTCGCGGCGGATCTCGACGGCGGCAGCCCGGGCGAGCGCCACGTAGGCTGCGGCGTCGGGCGAGCCGGCCCAATATCGCGGCAGATTCGGCTCGTTCCAGATCTCCCACATCGCCCGTCCTCGAAAGTGGCGGGCCGCCGCGGCTGCGAAAGAAGCGAAAGCGGATCGACCGGTCTCCGTCGCCGGAGGGAATCCACGCTCGTGGAGGTCGTTTCCGTAATCCAGTATGAAGAGGACGCGTATGCGGAAAGGCTCGAAGGAATCGAGGAAGCGATCCCATATCCCGAAGTCGTAGCGTCCCGGTTCGGTCTCCACCGCACTCCATGCCAGGTCGAGTCGGACCCACCGGAGCCCGGCGGCAGCCATCGTCGCGGCCTGGTCGTAGGCCCCGCTGTAGAACGAGACGTTGACGCCGACGTCGTCGGGCGTGGTCCCCGATGTGCTACTGGTCGACGAGGAGACGACGAGCCCGAGGAAGAGAAGAGTTCGTGTCATGATGGATTAGTCTATTCGATGGCCGTCACGAGACGCGACGCCCGAAGAGGAACCTGGCGGGCGACGCCCCGTTTGTTCTAGAGTCATGAACAACAAAAAAGGAGCTGGGGAGACGGTGATGCGACCGGAATGGGACAGCTACTTCATGGGTTTCGCGCGGGCAGCGTCCGCTCGCGCCACCTGCGACCGCAAGCACGTAGGAGCCGTCATCGTCGTCGATCATCAAGTAGCGGCCACGGGCTACAACGGCTCGGTACGGGGGCTGCCCCACTGCGACGACGTTGGCCACGACATGGTGGACGGGCACTGCGTTCGCACGATCCACGCGGAGATGAACGCTCTCGCCCAGGCCGCTCGTCGGGGCGTCAAAGTCGAGGGAGCGTGGATCTACACGACGGCGAGTCCCTGCTGGGATTGTTTTCGGGTGCTGGTGAACGCCGGAATTCAGCGTTTCATCTACGGCGAAGGATATCGCGAAGAGGATCATCGGGCACGGATCGCCGACGTGGCTCGAGCGACAGGCGTTCAGATCAAGGCCCTATCAGGTTCATGAAAATGTCAGCCCAGCCTGCCGAGCGGTGGCCAGAACCTCTGCCGCGAGATCGGCGCGCAGCGCCGCAAAGGCCGAGCCGTGCCATCGTCGCAGCAGTTGACGAGATCGAGGCCCAGTCACTCGTCGTAGTCAGGAGGGCGACCGCGTTCAGTCGGCGAAGGCTTCGCGCAACGGAAGTAGCGTTGCTTCCAAGGACTCCCTGGGAACGGAGTTGATGAAGGGGCGGACGACCCAGCGAAAGGCGACGGGAATGGTTCGGCTCAGGCTGATGGACTCGCACTCGACGACGACCCCGTCGGCCTGTTGGGCAAACCTCCAGTATGAGTCCAGCCGCCAGAGAAATCCTCGGTCATCACCTACGGGCTTTTCTCGCTCGCGATCGGTTCCAGCGTTGTCGATCTCCGCGATTCGCGTCGCCTTGCTCCGGCTCGATGCCCGATCGGACCCGTGCCGTCGATAGATGACCTCGTGCTCCGTGTTGTAGTGGACGCTGATGACCTTCTTTCGCCGCAGCCGCAGAAAAATGTCGAAGGTGTCACCACGATGCGAATCGAGGCGCGAATCTTCCACTTCGTCGAAGTATTCTTCGTGCCTCTCGTAATCCTGCACCCAGGCGAGGACCCGATCGAGGGTCGCACCGGGCACGAGAACCGTTCCATACCAGTGATGAACCAGGCCGTCGGGTACATCGATCTTTCCACCTTCTTCGTTGGGCGTCGTCAACTTCTTGACGTAGACACTCGAGCGAATGGCGTCGCGAATCTGCGCTTGCTCCCGCTCCTCGAGGAAATCCCGCACGAGGAATCCCTTTTCGGATGCGAGCTCTCTTTCGATTCGCGCCTCGGTGAGCCTTTCGTAAGTCTCCCAGGCGGCCAGGGTCGCTTCCTGTAACTTCGCGGCCACGGCGGAAACGGCGCAAAGACCGAACATACCGCCGATCCAGAACACCGGCCCTGCCCGCATGTGGCCAAAATACTGCAGGCGCGAGCCACATCTCAAGCTGGCTGGTTCCACCAGTTGTCAGAAGGCAACCGTGTTTGTTACCTTAGAGGTACAGGTCGTCAAAACCTCGCGCGCCGTCATCACAGCAAGACAAGTCTATGCAAGAGCTCAGGTTTGGGCGCTACGAAGTCCGATCCGTGATCGGACAGGGTGCGATGGGCAAAGTCTACGGAGCCTACGATCCACGCACCAAACGCCCGGTCGCGGTGAAGGTCATCAAGGACGAGATCCTCTCTCAAGACGAGAACGGCGAGTTCCTGAGACGGTTCCAACGCGAAGCTCGTGCGGCCGGGAGCCTCTCGCACCCCAACATCATTACGGTCTTCGACGTCGGGGAAAACTACTTCGTGATGGAGTATCTGGAAGGAGAAACCCTCTCGAGCCTCCTGGCGAAACGAGGTCCTCTGCCCCTCGACGAAACACTCCAAATCGTGAGTCCCATCGCTGACGCGCTCGCCTTCGCTCATGACAAGGGTATCTGCCACCGCGACATCAAGCCGGCCAACATCATGGTCTCCCGGGATGGCCGCCCGGTCATCACCGACTTCGGCCTCGCACACCTGGAATCGACGGTGATGACCACATCGGGGCAGTTCCTCGGCTCGCCCTCCTACATGTCTCCCGAGCAGATCCGGGGCGACGTGATGTCACCGAGGGCGGACATCTATTCCTTGTGCGTGGTCACTTACGAGATGCTGACGGGGCGCAGGCCATTTTCCGGCGAGAACATCACGACGCTGGTATACAACGTCGTCAATAGCACACCGATTCCTCCGCACGAGCACAACCCTTGCCTCCCGCGGGATTACCACGACGTGTTCGTCCGGGCGCTGGCAAAGGATCCGGAAGAGCGCTTCGCTTCTTTTTCGGAGTTCGTGGCCGCCTTGAACGGCACCGACTCCGAACGAGTCACGGTTTCGGGGGCCGTCGGGGAGCAAACGCTCGTGCTCGATCCCGGGAGCGTTTCCCCAAAGCCCTCGGTTTCGCGCGAGGCGCACTCCGGCGGGCGAAAGGCGGTCGCCGCAGTCTTCGTTCTGGCGGTCCTCTCCGCGAGCTTGCTGGTTCAATGGTACGGCAGGGCCCCCCGCTACGAGGTTCGTATTCAAACCGACCCACCGGGAGCTAACGTCGTCGTCGACGGAACGGAATTCGGACCTTCGCCCATCGGTCTTCCGTCACTCGGCGAGGGAAAGCACAGCGTTCGCGTCACCAAGGATGGCTTTCTCCCGCTCGAAGAGGTCTTCGAGCTGACCGGTGCGTCGCGGGCCGAATCACTCAGGTTGGCCCTTCAGCCTGCTAATGTAATCCTATTCGTGGACTCGACGCCGCCCGGAGGCCTCGTCACGATCGACGGGAGCTCCGTCGGGAAGACTCCCCTCGAAGAGATCGAGCTCGACCCGGGCCAGCACGAAGTTCATGTCGCGCGCGACGGCTATGAGACCTGGCGATCCGTAGTGGCGGCACGGGGTGGGGAAAGCGTCAATCTCGTTGCTAGACTCCGCTCGATCGGGGCTGGCGGTTCCAGCCCTGCCGCGGCGGGCATTCGACCGGGGCAGCTCGTCGAGCTCGGCCCCGATGACAAACCTGCCAGAAGAATCTCGGGAGACCCACCCGGTTACCCCCGAGAGGCTCGTCGGCTCGAGCAGCAAGGAAGAGTGACGCTCGAGTTCGTGGTCACCGATGAGGGGATTCCGGTCGATATTCGGGTCGTCGAGTCAGCCGGGTCGGTTCTCGATGACGCCGTTCGGGAGTCCGTCGCGCAGTGGCGCTTCGAGCCCGCTGAAAAGAACGGCGTCACGGTGAGCGTCAAAATGCGCATCCGCCACACCTTTCGACTGGGAACGAAGTAGGAACCTCGGCTCAGCCGACAGCCAGCCAGCTAGGACTCGATAGCCTCATCACCAGTAGCGCCTGACCCCTGCTCGGTCGAAGAAGTCCTCGTTGCTCGCGAGCCACATGTCTTCGGCCAGCGCTTGAGCGATGAGCATCCGATCGAACGGATCGCGGTGATTGATCTGGAGCTGCCCCGCTCGTTCCGCGTGTTCCAACGATATGGGAAGTGCCCGAAAGCCCTGCTCGAGGACGTAAGAGTTCACCGTTCCGGCTGTCGCTGGCCACTCGAGTTTTCCGATTCGTGCTTTGGTCGCAATCTCCCATGCCGATGCCGCGCTCACGAACACATCGTTGTTTTCGCTCGCGATGCCGCGCTTGGCCTTCCGCGATAGTTTCCCGTCGAGAGTAGACCACCAGAGCAGCGCGTGTGTGTCGAGAAGAAGCTTCAAGACCTTCCCTCCCACGCGTCGAGATCCTCCTCGGGCAGAGGCTCGAAGAACGCGTCGGGAATCTTCACAACGCCTCGGAGAGTCCCCGGTTTGCGCCGGGGAGGTCGGAGCGCAATCGGTACGAGTCGCGCTACGGGCACATCGCCTCGCGAGATGACGATTTCTTCGCCGGCATGCGCTCGCTCGATGAGCTTGGAGAGCGTCGTTTTCGCCGTGTGGATCGTAACCTTCATCGCGGTTATGTTAGCTAATAATGTTAGCTAACGCAACCAGTTGTGCCGGCAGTTGATTCCGAGGCGAATGGAGGGTTTGAGTTTGCTAACGCGAAACTACCTCGGTTCTTCAGTCGGCCATTAATCGTTCTTTCCGGTCTCAGCCGGAGCTGCTCGACGAGCTCGAGCTAGAACTCGAGGAGCTCGAGCTACGCGAGGAGCTCGACGATGAGGAGCTGG
>DASPGQ010000303.1 GCA_035620555.1 Vicinamibacteria bacterium | reverse complement strand
CACGCCGGTCTCCCTCATCGCCTTCGGCAACAGAGCTCCCCCGGAGAGAGCGCCAACGAAGCTCCGACGCGAAAGAGTGGAATCTGCCATGCGTCTATCTCCTGATTCAACGCGCCCACTGTATCCGAATTTCCTATCCTTCACCGCCTCGGATAGAATTCCCTAGCAGTTCACTTCGCACCGGTTGAGGAGCGCGACAAGTTCGTCGAGGGGGTGCGCGCCTTCCTCGCCGGGAACTAGACGGTTCCAACATGATCGGCGAGAGTTTCTCCCACTACCGCGTCACTGGAAGGCTGGGCTCGGGGGGCATGGGAGACGTCTACCGCGCCGAGGACACGAAGCTCAGGCGCCCGGTCGCAATAAAAGTGCTTCCCGAAGCGTTTGCCCGGGACGAAGAGCGAATGAAGCGCTTCGAGCGCGAGGCCCAGGTGCTGGCGTCCCTCAACCACCCGAACGTCGCCGCGATCTACGGACTCGAAGACGTCGGGAGCGTCCGGGCGCTGGTCCTCGAGCTCGTCGAAGGGCCGACGCTCGCGGAGAGAATCGCGGCCGGACCGCTCTCCTTCGAAGACGCTCGACGCATCGCGCGGCAGATCGCGCTCGGTCTCGAGGCGGCGCACGAGAAGTCGATCGTCCATCGCGACCTCAAACCGGCGAACGTGAAGCTCACCGTGGATGGAGACGTCAAAATCCTGGACTTCGGCCTCGCCAAAGCGATGGAAGGAGAAGCTGCAAGCGTCGACATCTCCCACTCCCCTACGATGACGCGCGCCGCGACCGAGGCGGGATTTCTACTGGGCACCGCGGCGTACATGTCGCCCGAGCAGGCGAAGGGAAAGAAGGTGGACCGGCGGACGGACATCTGGGCCTTCGGCGTCGTTCTCTTCGAGATGCTGACCGGCCGGCGCCTCTTCGCCGGGGAGACCGTCTCGGACATCCTCGCCGCGGTGCTGAGAGAGGAGCCGCCGTGGCAAGAGCTGCCGCCTCGGCTGTCCCCGGCGCTGCGGTGGGTCCTTCGGCGCTGCCTCCAGAAGGACCCCCGGGAGCGCCTTCACGACATCGCCGACGCCCGGATCGAGCTCTCCGAGGCGCACAAGGACGACGCGCTCGCCCCCGACCGTACGCGTGAGAGTCCGTGGCCGCGGAGGGTGCTGCCCTGGACCGTGGCTCTCGCCGCGGCAGGCGTTGCCGCGTGGATCGGGCTGCGCTCGTTCTCCGATCGGTCCTCTCCTGAAACCGTGGCCGCTTCGATCCTGCCTCCACCTAACGCGGAGTTTCTCGTCGAACGGGGTTTCGCCCTCTCCCCCGACGCTCGTCAGCTCGTGTTCGCGGCGGAAGACGGCGAGGGAGAGCGCGCGTTGTGGCTGCGCTCCCTGGCGAGCTCGGCGGCGCAGAAGCTCGCCGGTACGGAGGAGGGACACAGTCCTTTCTGGTCGCCCGACGGGCGTCAGGTGGGCTTCTTCGCGAACGGGAAGCTGAAGAGGATCGACCTACAGAGCGGACTCGTGGAGAACGTCACCGACCACCCCACGGAGTTGGGATCCGGATCCTGGAGCTCGCAAGGCGAGATCGTGTTCGGCGGGCGCGGGACCGAGGTTGAGCTCAAGCGAGTACTGGCCCGCGGAGGTGTCCCCGAAGTTGTGTTTCCGGACGGGGAAGCCGTGGAGCGGGTGCTGCCCTCCTTCCTCCCCGACGACGGGCGCTTCCTTTTTCTGGCTCGCAACTACGCCGGCACATCGCCCCAACTCCGCGTCGGGTCGCTCGACGGAGCTCTCGAGCGAGAGGTCCTGCGAATCAACTCGAACGCGGTGTACGCCCTCTCGGGACATCTGGTCTGGTGGGAAGACGGGAACCTTCGGGAGCAGCGCTTCGACCCCGGACGCCTCGTCGTGGACGGGGAGCCGCGCGTGCTCGCCGCCGAGGTGGAGTTTGACCCGAGCTGGGGACGAGGCGCCTTCAGCCTCTCGGGAACGACCCTGGTGTACCACGAGGGGGGACTCCTCCTCGGAAGCGAGCTCGTTCGCTTCTCGCGGGGCGGGGAAGAGCTGGGAACGGTCGGTCCGCCCGGCAACTACTATTTCCCACGCCTTTCACCCGATGGCTCCCGGGTGGCGGTCGACCGCAGCGACGAGGCCAACCGCGGCG
>DASPGQ010000302.1 GCA_035620555.1 Vicinamibacteria bacterium | reverse complement strand
CGCATGTAGTTTCTCGCCCTGAAGTTCCGCACGCCGTCCCAGTGGGTGGTCCCGTCTCTTTCGAGGTCGTCGATGCCGAATACGTCGGGCTCGCTCTTCATGAGCCAGTAGCTCTTGCTGGATCCCATGGCCGCTCAACATAGCCCTCCGGCGATCCGATGGCAAGCGCGTCGCGCTAGAATGCGCGCGAGGAGAACGACAGATGATACGCGCAGGGATTTTGCTGGTCGTGGCCTTTGTCTTCGTGAGCGGGGCGACGACCCGGGCGCAGGACGCCCGAGACCAGCAGGTGATCGAAGCGGTCTGGGACGCGCTGAAAAAGGAGAACCTCGCCGACGACGTCGCCGACGTCCAGATCCGAAACGGCGCCGTGGTCTTGATCGGCAAGGCGCGTAACGCCTATTCCAAGATGAAGGCCATCGAGGTGGCTCTGGGAGTGGACGGCGTCGAGGCGGTGGAGAGCGAGCTCGAAGTGGCCGCCCCGGAGAGCAACGAGAATTTCGCCAACGACCTCGTCGACCGAGTGCTCACCTACCCACATTACACGGTCTTCGACGACATCACGTTCACTTTGGAGGACGAGGGTGTGGTCACCCTCGGCGGTTACGTGACGATGCCGTTCAAGAAAGACGAGATCGAAGAGCGGGTTGGCCGAGTCCTCGGCGTCCGTGAGCTCCAGAGCTCGATCGAGGTCCTGCCCGTCTCTCAATCCGACGACAGGCTCCGAGAGGTCCTGTTCCGCAACATCTACGGCAACGACCTGTTCGTGCCCTACGCCAATCGCACCCACCCCCCGATTCACATCATCGTGAACAAGGGAAACGTGATCCTCACGGGTGCGGTACGAAACCGGATCGAGAAGCGCCAGGCGGAGTCCATCGCCCGCAGCACGTTCGGCGTCATCCAGTTCGAGAACCGCCTCACAATAAGCCCCTAGCGGGTCCTCACTCGATCCAGAGATCTCGCTCCAGGTCTCGCCAGAACTCCATCTTCATCCGATCGTGCTTGAAGACGCCCTTGTAATACGGATCGTTTTCCTTGTACTCGGCGTAGGGGCCCGTGTACCCCTCTCGTTTCTTTTTGTAAGCCTCGAACTGGGAAAGACTTTCGTATTCCCAAATGACCAGATGGCGACCCGATTCTTCACCGGCCACGTATTTCTCAAAGTAGCGGACGCTCTTCCACTCCTGGAAGAGATCGCGGTGTTCTCGCACCCAGCCTAGCCACTGCCGCATCGCTTCCTCGTGTTCGCGCTCCTTGCCCTCGGCAACCAGCCAGCTCTCGACCTCGAATATCGCCATCGTCCTACCTCCCCACCGTCCGGACGTCGCCGAGCTCGCTTCCATGGCGGGCAAGGATCTTCTCGAGCTGCTCTCGGTCGGAATCCTTCGGGGCCTTCCTCGAGGCTTTCCCGCGGATCAGCACCAGCGGAATCCCCTGCAGGAGCCGGCGTCGGGTGAATGTGGATCGCCTCATCTGAGCCTCCTTGCTTCGTTTGTTTGATTTCTCGCAGCCCGAGTACTCTACGCCGCCGTGCACCGATAACGCGAGCTCGGAGTACAATCGGACCATGAAGGATATCGTCGATCTCCTCGACCTTCCGGATACCACTGTCGCCGTCGTAGGAGCGACGGATGATCCCCGCAAGTACGGCTACATCATCTACCGCGACCTGAAGCGCAAGGGCTATACCGTTTTTCCCGTTAACCGGAGTCGGGATGCCGTGGACGGTGACCGGGCTTACCGGACCCTGCGGGATCTTCCGCAGACTCCGACGATCGTGAACGTCGTCGTACCGCCCTCCGAGACCGCCCTCGTCGTGCGACATTGTCTGGAGCTGGGAATCGGAAACGTCTGGCTCCAGCCGGGCGCGGAGAGCCCGGAGGTCCTCGAATTCCTGCAAACGAACGGGTTCAACTATCTCGCCGATGCCTGCATCATGGTGCAGAGTCGATTCGCCCATCCGCCATGAAACAACCAGGCGAGCTCGTCTCCTCAGGAACGCCTTCGACCAATGGACACTCGAAGTCTTCATGAGTAGCCGCCGATGCCGAGTGCTACAATTTCCTCGATGCGATGCGACGATCGAGAGTCGGTTGCTTTCGTCAAGAAGCCTCGACCGGGCGAGCCGGACGTTCCGCTGCGTGACGACTACCTGGCGCGTTTGGGGCGGGTCGAGAGTCTGCCGGAGAACCAAAGCGGGACCGACAAAACTTGGGTCGCAGCGGCGCTCGAAGAATCACTCCGGCACTTCGAGAAAGCTCGGCGAATCCGCTGAAAGCGGTGGATACTTTCGTTCGATTGGTGTCCTCTCTTCAGGAGCCACACAGCCGCTTCGTCGTCATTGGCGCGTGGGGCGCCAACTATTACGCCGCATCGGGAACCACTCTTTTCACGACCCTGGACCGCCACCTCTTCGTGCCGAACGACGCGGCGAATCTCGTGAGCATCTGGAGCCTATGTGAATCAACCGGACTGGACTTACGGGCGGGCGACGAGCCGCTGGACTTCCCCCGTGATGACTTACTCGCCAAACGGATGATTGAGCTGGGGGCCGTCAGCCGCGCTAGCGATGGCAGAGGACTCGAGATCGACCTGACCCCGGTAATGGCGGGCTTCGACTTCGAGGAGGTTTGGGAAGAACGGCGAGTCTTCTTTGTCGAGGGGGTCGAGGTGCCGGTGGCCCGACTGAGCCACATCATCGCGTCCAAGATGAAAGTCGGACGTCCCAAGGACATTCTCTTCCTGGAAACGCACGCCCAAGCGTTGAAAGAGTTGCGCCGTCTGGACGACGAATAGGCGATACTTCTTTGCTGACGACACCAGGCTACAAAGACAGTATCGCCCTAGGTGCTCACCAGGCCTCCGACGTGCCCAAGCGCCGGGCGAGCTGCCGCTCGGGTACCGGACGACCCGTTGGATCGGCGGCCGCGGGTTTCTCCCGCGCGACGAACGCTCCCGAGCCCCGTTCGACCTGGAGCGTGTTATCTTCGACGACGACCCTCCCGCGGCTCAACACCGTAATGGGCCAACCGGTCACCCGGCGCCCTTCATAGGGTGTGTAGCCCGCATTGTCGTGCAACTTGGCGCTCTCGATGACCAGTTCCCTTTCGGCGTCCCAGATGACGAGATCGGCGTCGGCCCCGATCGAGATGCTTCCCTTTTGAGGAAACATTCCGTAGAGCTTGGCCGCTCGCGTCGACGTCAGCTCGACGAATCGGTGGATGTCGATTCGCCCTCCCCTCACGCCCTCGGAAAAGAGCAAGGGCATGCGCACTTCGAGGCCGGGAAGGCCGCTTGCGATCTCGTCGAAACGTGCCACGGAATCGTTTGCGCCCTTTTCCGTTTCGTCGAATCGATAGGGAGCGTGATCGGAAGAGAGAATTTGGAATGTTCCATCCGAAAGCCCGCGCCACATCGCCTCCTGATCCTTCTCGTCCCGGGGCGGCGGGCTGCAGCAAAACCGGGCGCCCTCCATGCCTTCCCCGCCGAGGTCTTCCGCGGTGAGAAAGAGGTACTGAGGGCAGGTCTCGGCGTAGACCTTGAGCCCGCGTTCCTGCGCTCGCCGGATCGCCGCGAGCGCCTCCTGGGACGAAACGTGAACGATCAGGATCGGCGCATCGACGAGCTCCGCCAGGGCGATGGTGCGTGACGCCGCCTCACTCTCCGCGAGCCGCGGATGGGCAACGGCGTGGTAACCCGGCACCCGCGCCCCTCGATAGAGAAGCCGCTCGGTGAGCCAGCGGATCATGTCGTGGTTCTCGGCGTGCACCATGGTGAGAGCGCCCTCGCGCCGGGCGAGCGAGAGAACCTCGAGGATCTGGTAGTCGTCGAGTCGCAGGCGATCGTAAGTCGTATACACCTTTACCGAGGGGTAGCCGTTTCGGATGAGCTCGGGAAGCTCCTCGCGCAGCGCCGTCTCGGTAGGATCCGAGAGGATCAGGTGGAACGCGTAGTCGACGACGGCCTTCGCCTTGGCGCGCGCGTGGTAATCGGAGACCACTCTCTTGAGCGAATCGCCGCGATGCTGGGCGGCAAACGAGACGACGGTCGTCGTTCCCCCGAACGCGGCGGAAACGGTGCCGGTGTAGAAGTCGTCGGCGCATCGGAGACCAGACGAGGACAGCTGCTCGATGTGACAGTGGCCGTCGATGCCTCCCGGAAAGACGTAGTGACCCTCGGCGTCGATCTCCCGTCGGCCCGAGTCGAGCTTCCTCGCGATCGCGGCAATCCTGCCTCCCGCGATGCCAATATCGCAGAAGACCTCCTCGGTGGCGGTCACGACGTTTCCATTGCGAACGACCAGGTCGAGCTCCACTTTCCTGCCTCGCGTCGCTATCCTAGCATTCCGGTCGCAGTATGAACGGCACTCTAGAGTGCTGAGTGCCGTGGCGGGACCCGCAATCGCCCGGGCGCCACGGCTCGGCCTTTGCGGCGCTTCGCGCCGATCTCGCGGCAGACGTTTTGGGCGCCGCTCGGCAGGCTGGGCGGTACTTCTTCATCAGCCTGCTGACTAGCGCGCCGTCTTTTGGAACCGCCTCGAGGCGATCCAGAGAAGCGTCCCCCCGATCAGTAAGAGCGCCGTGTACTGTGTCCAGAGCGCCTCGATGGAAGGGCCCTTGAGAAACACGGCACGGACTACCTCGATATAGTGGCGCACGGGATTGAGCAGAGTGACCCACTGGAATATCTCGGGCATGCTGGTCACCGGAAACATGAAGCCCGATAGAAGAATGGCGGGCTGAAAGATCAAGAAGCTGGCCATGAACGCCTCTTGCTGAGTCGACGAGACGGTCGAGATGAGGAGGCCCAGGCCGAGGCCCGACAACAGATAGAGAATACTGGCCGCCAGCAGGTGCACAGCACTCCCGCGGAAAGGCACCTCGAACCACAGGATGGAGACGGCGGTGACGAGGCTGAGATCCACGAGCCCGATCACGGCGAAAGGAATCGTCTTGCCGGCGATGAGCTCGCCCGGCGTAAGGGGGGTGACGTTGAGCTGCTCGAGAGTGCCGATCTCCCTCTCCCGGACGACGGCCAGGGACGTCAATAGCAGACAAACCAGCAGGATGAGAGCGCCCACCACCGCGGGCACGTTGTAGTCCCGACTCTCCAGATTCGGGTTGAACCAGGGGCGCTCGCGGAAATCGATCGCGGCCGAAGAGACAGGAACGGTCCGACCGAGAGCAAACTCCTGAACGATACGCTCGGCGTAGCTCTGCGCTACCGAGGCGGTATTCGAGCTCGTGCCGTCGAGCAGAATCTGCACCCGGGCGCCGCTC
The DNA here is from genome assembly GCA_035620555.1 of Vicinamibacteria bacterium. Lineage (NCBI taxonomy): Bacteria > Pseudomonadati > Acidobacteriota > Vicinamibacteria > Vicinamibacteria bacterium. Next base: position 7,019 of record DASPGQ010000302.1, on the reverse strand, counting down.
CCGGTACGAAGCGCCGTGGAGAACCCAGCGGGAATTTCCAGTCCAACGGCGGCGTCACCGCGGTCGAGGGCCAGGACCAGATCCCCCGACCGGTCGGAGCGGCCGACGACTTCGAAAGCACCGGAAGCGGTGAGCGCCTCTACGAGCTCCCGGGACTCCCGGCTGCGATCGTGGTCCACCAGAAACGTGGCGATCTCGTCGACGTCGGTGGAAACCGCGTAGCCGAACACCAGGAGCTGGATGACCGGGGCGACGACGATGACGCGAGCCATCCGCGGATCGCGAAAGATCTGCCGAAACTCCTTTCCCACCATCCCGCCGATTCTCTCGAGACGGTGGCGCCACCGTGACTTCATTAAAGCTCCTTCTTGAAAACCATCGTCGCCGCGAAGAGGCCGATCACCGCAAAGACGATCATGAGAAGCCCTTGGACCCTGAGCACCTCGATACCCACTCCTTTCAAGAAAATGCCCCGGGTCACCACGAGAAAGTAGCGCGCCGGTACCAGATAGGTGAACGCCTGCAAGGGTTTGGGCATGACGGCGATGTCGTACATGAAGCCCGAGAGGAGGAACGCAGGGAGGAAAGTCGCCACCATGGCCAGCTGCGTCGCCAGCAGCTGGGACCTGGCCACGGCGGAAATGAACATCCCCAGACCCAGAGCGCCGATCAAAAAAGCGAGGGAAAGCATCATCAACAGGGCCGCGCTCCCCCGGAAGGGAACACCGAACAGAAACACTCCCACCAGGCTGACGCCCACGACGTCCATAAGGCCGATGGCGAGATACGGAAGGAGCTTTCCCACGACGACCTCGAGGCGACTCACTGGTGTGGCGGCGAGTTGCTCCATCGTCCCACGCTCCCACTCCCGGGCGATCGTGAGTGACGTGAGCATCGCGGCAATGATCGTCATGATGACCGCCACGAGGCCGGGGACGATCATGTTCTTGCTCGAGAGATCCTCGTTGTACCAGACGCGGGTTCGCGACTCGATCGGTGGAGCCCGCGATCCGGCGACTCGTATGCGGTTCGAGTAAGACCGGACGATGGCGCGGGCGTAGGCCAAAGCGATGGTGGCCGTATTCGCGTCGGTGCCGTCGGCGATCCCTTGAATCTGCGCGGTACGCCCGGCGTCGAGATCGGAGGCAAAACCGGGCGGGATGACGAGAGCGATCCGTATCGTTCCCCGGTCCAGCAGGGCGTCGATCTCGGATGGGCGTTCCAGGCGAGCAACCAGCCTGAAGTAGCCCGAAGACCAGAAAGCGTTCAGGAGCTCACGGCTTCTCCCCGATCCATCGTGGTCGAGAACCGCGGTTTCGATGTCCTTCACGTCCCAGCTGATGGCATATCCGAAGAGGATGACGAGAAGCACGGGGAGCAGGAACGCCAGGATGAGACTTCGCCTGTCGCGCCGGAGGTGGAGAACCTCCTTTCGGGCCACCGCCAGAAGTCGAGTCCGGTTCATCCCTTCCTCAATCGACGGGGGCGCCGCCGGCGCGACGCACCCGAGCGACGAACACGTCCTCGAGCGATGGCGTGATCGGCTCCATGCCGTAGAGCCGAATCCCATGTGACTGGAGCCGGTCGACGATGTTGCGGCGCGCCTCGTCGAGGTCCGAAACGGTAACGTGAAGCGCCCGACCGAACAGGGCGGCGTCGAGAATTCCGGGAGCCTCCCGGAGCGCTTCGACTCCCCTCGGGGCATCGTCGACGCGGACTGCGAGAATGGGCTCTTTCGTCTGATCTCGGAGACGAAGCGGCGTATCGAGCGCGATCAACTGGCCCCGGTTCATGAGGGCGAGACGGTCGCAGTACTCGGCTTCTTCCATGTAGTGGGTCGTGACGAAGACGGTCGTCGACTGCTCGGCGAGCCGGTAGATGAGGTCCCAGAAGCTGCGTCGCGAGATCGGATCCACGCCGGAGGTAGGCTCGTCGAGAAACAAGATGGGCGGTTCGTGCAGGACGGCGCAGCCAAGAGCCAGCCGCTGCTTCCAGCCGAGTGGGAGCTCGGCCGTCAACCGCTTGCGGTGCGTCGTGAGCCCCGCCATTTCCAGAGCCCAGTCATGGCGCTCCGACCGTCGAGCCCGCGGCACCCCATAGAGCCGCAGGAAGAACGAGACGTTCTCGTCCACGGTGAGATCGCCGTACAGGGAGAACAACTGCGACATGTAACCAATGTTCTGCTTGATCGCCTCGGCCTGGGTCTTCACATCGAACCCCGCCACCGTGCCTCTCCCCGATGTGGGCATGAGAAGCCCGGCGAGCATCTTGATCGTGGTCGTCTTTCCGGCTCCGTTAGGACCCAGGAAACCGAAAATCTCTCCTTCGCCGACCTCGAACGAGATCCGGTCCACCGCCACGAAATCGCCAAAGACCCTCGTGAGGTCGTTGGCTACGACCGCGGGATTTCCCTGCCCCGGGCTCATCCGTTCTCCGCTCGGGAAACCGCTTCGATGAAGACGTCCTCGAGAGACGGAGAGATGGGCTCCGAGCTCTCCACGGAAAAGCCCGCGCGGCGGAGAGCCGAAACGAGGACGGGGCCGTCCTCAACGGCCGACGGCACCGCTACGTGAAGCACGCCTCCGAAGACGGCGACGCCCTCGACTCGCGGCACCTCGAGGGCTCGTTGACGCGCCTCCCGGACACGATCCACCCGGATCTCGAGAAGCTCGCTTGAGAACCGTCCGAGCAGATCCGCGGGGCTTCCGATCTCGAGTACCCTTCCCCGGTGAAGTAGCGCGAGGCGGTCGAATCGCTCCGCCTCGTCCAGATACGACGTGCTCACCACGACGGTGACTCCACGGGCCACCATCTCGTGCACGATGAGCCAGAGATCTCGACGCGAGATCGGATCGACTCCGAACGTCGGCTCGTCGAGTAACAGGACCTTGGGCTCATGGATCAAGGCGCAGGACAATCCGAGCTTCTGCTTCATCCCGCCCGAAAGCTTCCCCGCGAGGCGATCCCGGAATGGCTCGAGGTTGGAAAAGTGAAAGAGACGTTTCAAGCGAGCGGGACGTTCCGCACGGGGAACCTGGTAGAGGTCCGCATAGAACATCAGGTTCTCGAGAACGGTGAGATCGGCATAGAGGCCGAAGCGCTGCGACATGTAGCCGATCTCGTGCTTCACCCGCTCGGGATCCCGAGCCACGCTGATCCCGCGAATCGAGGCGTCCCCTCCCGTCGGCGGAAGCACGCCGGCCAGCACCCTGAGGGTCGTCGTTTTTCCCGCACCGTCTGGACCCACCAAGCCGAAGAGCTCGCCGGGGCGCACCGTGAACCCGATATCGTCGATGGCGATCGTGGTCCGAAACCGCTTCATGAGACCTTCCACCGAAACGGCGGGGACCTCGCTCATCGAAGCGTTCCCCGCAAACGAACGTCAGCGGGCATTCCGGGCTTCAGGTCGAAGTCCGAGTCTTCGGTGATATGCACTTTGACCGCGTAGACGAGCTTCACTCGCTCCTCGGTCGTTTGGACGTTCTTGGGCGTGAACTCCGCCTCGGAGGCGATGAAGCTCACTCGACCGGGGTAGCTCTTGTCGGGATAGGTGTCGGAAGACACCTCGGCGGCCATCCCGATCTTCACCGCACCAATGCGGTCTTCCCTCACGTAGATGCGAACCCATCGGTCATCGGAGTTCATCACGGTGAGAACGGCGGTCCCCGGCGCGACGATCTCCCCTGCCTCTCGGTGTCGCACGGTTACCACACCACCGAAAGGGGCGACGATCCTCATCATGTCGATCGACGCATCCAAGGCCCGAACCGAGGCTTCCGCCTGGGCGAGCTGTGCCCGCTGCGCCTCGACTTTCTCCGGGCGCGGCCCCGCTTCGAGGAGGCTCAACTGCTCCGCCGCCTGAGTCAGCTGCGCCTGAGCCAGCTCCAGGCCCAAAAGCGCCTTGTCGTAGGCTTCGCGACTGACGGCGCCTCCCTCGTAGAGCCTCTTCGTGCGGTCGAGATCCTGCTCGGCATCGCCCAGACGTTCCCGAGCGGCGTCTCTCGCGGCCTTCGCCTGCTCCACCTCTTCGCGTCGAAAACCGCCTTCGAGCTCACGAAGAAGAGCTCGGCTGGCGGCGACGCGCGCCTCCGCTTCCTGGCGACGCGCGAGCATCTCCGTCCGATCGAGCTCGGCCAACGCTTCCCCGGTGGCCACGCGGTCTCCTTCCCGAACGGCGATGCTCTCGAGGCGGCCACTGACCTGAAAACCCAGATGGGCCTCGGTCGCCTCGACGGTTCCCGAAGCGAACAGGACGTCGCTCGTGGCTTCCTCTCGAGGAGACAGATATCGGAGCACCGCCCAGACGCCCCCCGCAATCAACACGATCAGAACCAAGGCAGCTCGCGCCCTCGATTTCATGGCGCGCTCCTCAAATGGCTTTCGATCCACTCGAGATCGAGCTCGCCCGTCGCGCGCGAGAGCTCCGTCCAAGCAAAGATGACCTCGTATTCCGCTCGGATGAGATCGGCGCGAGCTCCGAGAAGGTCCGCCTCCGACCGAATGTAATCGGTCTGTGTGCCCGCGCCGGTCACGAGCCGCAGCCGTTCGATACGAACGACCTCCTCGAAGCGGCGGACGGCGGTGGTGAGGCTCCGCACGCGCGCTCGCGCCTCGTCCAGACCCGACAATGCGAGGTCCAGATCCTGCTCGACCTGGGATTCCACCAGGCGGACCTCCTCGGCGGCTCGGCGTTCGTCGGCCCCGGCTCGAGCGATGCGGCCCGAGATGGCTCCACCGGTAAACAGCGCATAATTGACGCGAAGTCCGAGACTCCATTCGAGCTGATTGACGCCGCTCCCGCTCGCGTAGTCGACGTAGTTTCCGCCTACCATGATGTCGGGGAAGCGGGCACTCCGCGCGGCGAGCACGGCGGCGCTCGCCGCGTCGAGCCTCTGGCGAGCCGCCCGTAGCGCGGGCGTCGCGGCGAGCGCTCGGTCGCGAAGCTCTCCCCGCGGAGGGATCGACGATTCGACCATCGAGACGGGGGCGAGACCGGTGGCGCGGGTTCTTTCCACCGGCGCACCAGTCAATCGTGCGAGATCCCTCTCGGCGCGATCCAGAGACGAGGCGACCGCGACCCGCTCCGCCTCGGCGTGGGCGATCGCCGCCTCCGCGCGGAGAATCTCGATCTGGGGCGCCCGACCCACATCGAAAAGCTGTCGAACGCGACCGAGCTCGGCTTCGAGTGCGGCGATGGAGCGGTCGTGGGCGTCGACGGCCTGCGCCAGTCCGAGCGCGCGCAAGTAGGCTCCAATGACGAGACTCAAGAGGCTCTGTCCGGCTTCGCCCACGAGCTCCTCCGTGGCGCGCTCTTCCGCGCGGGTGGCCTCGATCCGGGACGATCGAGCGCCGCCATCGAACAGTGTGTAGCTGAACTGACCCGAAACCTGAAAGAGCGTTCGGTCGAAGGGCGGGATCTGACCCGGCGTAAGCGCGTGGAGCGGATGAACGATCATCGGCTCCTGGTATTGCGTCGCCGAGGCACCGAGAGAGACCGCCGGAAATCTCTCGGCCTCCGCTTCGCGCGCGGCCTCGAAAGCGGACTCCCGACGTGCCACCGAGACGGATATCGAGGGGTAGTAGGAGAGCGCGCTCTCGGCAGCTTCGTGCACTGTCAGCCGTTGCGCCTCGCTCTGCGCGCTCGCGGCATAACCGAGCGCCAGGCACGAGCCGAAAGCGATCCACGTCGGAAAGCGCTTCACTCTTCGCATATCGCGCCCGCGAATCTCTACGGAACGTCGCATGGCACGCAACAGGGATTTCCCCAGCCAAAGGCCCGCAACTCATCGAGCCCCATGGGCGTGGCCCTGCCGAGATCGACGAGGTTCGAGCGCGTTACCATGGCGGCGGGCGTCGTGCTTTCCGATCCGTTCCAAAATCTCACGATGATTCCTCCTAATGGAAGTGCGTGAGGGCGAAAAGAAGCTGCAATTCGAGAAAGTGAATTCTCTCGAGGCCTTGGTCTCGAGGATGACACCGCAACCAAGTCTCGGGACCGGAGGGCATGGTAGCATCCCCCGCTATTCATGTCGCTCGCTCCGGTGGACTGGCTCATCATCGCGGCTTACTTCGCACTCGCCCTCGGTGTCGGGCTCCACTACCGGAAGCGCGCCGGCGCGAGCCTGGACGAGTACTTCTTGTCGGGCCGTTCTCTTCCCTGGTGGATTGCGGGAACGTCGATGGTGGCCACCACCTTCGCCGCCGACACCCCGCTGGCGGTTACGGCGCTGGTGGCGAGACACGGGATAGCGGGGAACTGGTTCTGGTGGTCCTTCGCCCTCGGCGGGATGATCATCGTTTTCGTCTACGCGAGGCTGTGGCGACGTGCGGGGGTGATGACCGACGTGGAGCTGGTGGAGCTTCGCTATAGCGGGAAGCCTGCCGCCTTTCTCCGCGGCTTTCGGTCGATTTACATTGCACTCCTGGTCAACTCCATCATCGTCGGCTGGGTCACGGTCGCGATGCTCAACGTCTTGAAGTTCACGGTCCTGTCGGGCACCGAGGCGGCCGAGGGATCGGCGGATTGGTGGATCGTTCTGGCGCTCTTCGCGTTCGTCGGCCTGTACAGCACGTTATCGGGCCTGTGGGGCGTCGTGGTCACCGATTTCGTCCAGTTCGTGCTAGCCATGGGCGGCTGCATTCTCCTCGCGACGTTCAGTATTTCCCGGCTCGGCGGTCTCTCCATTCTTCGTAGCACCCTGATATCCCGCTTCGAGGGCGAGCAGGTGCTGAGCTTTCTGCCCGATTTCTCGGCGGAAGCGGCCTGGATGCCGCTCGATATCTTTCTCATCATGCTGTTCGTCCAGTGGTGGGCGTCGTGGTATCCGGGCTCCGAGCCCGGCGGAGGTGGCTGGGTCGTCCAACGAATGGCGTCCTGCCGCAACGAGCGCGACTCGGTCATGGCCACTCTGTGGTTTCAGCTCGCCCACTACTGCCTCAGGCCCTGGCCATGGCTCCTCGTCGCCCTCGTCGCCCTCGTGAGCTATCCGGATCTCCGATCGCTGCCCGATCCGGGTGTC
>DASPGQ010000301.1 GCA_035620555.1 Vicinamibacteria bacterium | reverse complement strand
CGGCAAGGTGCAGAAGTTCCTTCTGCGGGAGTGGGCACGGAAAGAGACCTAGCGATCGCGACTCGCTGAGCCGGGAGACGGACCATGAATATTCGCCGACTCGTTTGGATACCCTTGCCTCCGAACGAAGAGATCCGATCCTCGGTTAGCTCGACAAGGTAGCTGGCGCCGCTCCGACACTGAAGCCTCCGTTGTCGAGGTTCCGATTTTCGGCGAAAATCAGAACCGCGCTATGTATTTTCCTAGAACCCTCGAAAGGCCTGACTATCGAAAACCTTCGCCCTTACCGTGTGGGAACGAGCCTTTGGAGCTCGTCGAACCAGTCCTGGATCACGATGAACTCGCTCGGAGTCCCATCGCCTGTCGACTCGCGAATCATGAGGAAGCTCCGGCCATCGGGAGCGACGTCGTACGTGTGGCCGCGGAGTGGGCCCGGATGCCATTGCATGTAAGGTCCGGAAAACAAAACGCGTGGGCTCGATGCGACGAAGGTCGGAGCGGTGTCTATCGGCACTGACATCAGAGAGTTACCTTTCATGTAGAACAACTCACGTCCGTCGGGAGCCCAGACGGGCTGAGCTCCGCCGCCTCGGGAAACGCGCCATTTTCCCTCCTCTACATGGGGAAACGGGCGCACGAATATCTCGTTTTGGCCCGCTTCGTCTGACGTATAGGCCAACCAGTTTCCGTCTCGTGAGATTTGAGGGCTCGTCTCTCCCGATTCCGTAGCCAGAAGTTCCCGTGTCAAGGACTCCCTCTCCAACGAGAGAATGCCGATATCCCGGCCCGTGTCGTGCCGCAGTTCGTAGTAGAGGATCGTCCGTCCATCAGGCGTAATGGACCAGGGCCGCTGATTAAAGTTGCTGAATGTCGCCACCCGCTGGGATGGGCCCGTGCCGTCGGCGAGCCTCGAGAACAACACGAACTGGCTTTCCCGAGAAGAGACGTACATCAACTCTCTACCATCCGGTGTCCAGATGGGGTAGAGGTTCGCTCTCGCATCGAAAGTCAGTTGCAGCATGTGCTCTCGGGCCGTATCGAATACCCAGATGTCTTCGCTCTTTTCCGGCCCCTCCACGGCCAGGGCTATCCGCGTGCCGTCCGGCGAGAACTGCACCGCACTGTATCCGAGCAACGGGACGTTTAGGGACTCCTCGCGACCCTCGCGATCGACTCGCACCAGCATCCGTTGGACCCAGCCGGGGTCTCTGGCGATGTAGACCGCTGTGCCCGTTTCGGCGAAGCTGAACTGCACGGCGCTGCCAGCCTCGATCCGAATTCCTTGAAGTACGGGAATGGGTTCGCCGGTCGTTTCGAGGCGGTGGGCGTCGAAAGGAGCCGCCCACAACGCTCCGCCGGGGCGCGCGAATACGAGATGACCGGTGGGCACATAAAGAGGAAAGAAGCCATCCGTCAGTATCTTCGTCGCGCCTGTCGATAACGATGCGGTTGCGAGTTGACGTTCGTCCGTGAACAGAACCGTTTCGCCATCCGGGAGGAAAGACGGATGCTGATGATAGCCGTGCTCCGGTCGGGTTAGTGGCTCGGGAATTCCTCCGGCAGAGGCGATCATCAGACCACGCGTGACGGGATCGTTGAACACGATGGTTCCATCGTGGCTCCAGGCGCCTTCACCTCGACACTCGCACAGAGTCTCGGGTAATCCGCCATGGAGCGATACTTTCTTGAGTTGCCCGTCGGGGCCGGTAAACCCGATCGACTGGCCATCCGGAGAGAAGAACGGCCCTCGGGCGCCCTCCGTGCCCGGGATCGGAACGGCTTCGAGTCGATTGAGCGAGCGGCGGTAGAGCTGGTCCCCTCGTTCGGTAACTGCGACATAGACGAGCTCCTGGCCGTCGGGGGATAGAACCATGAGTCTTCCCGTTCGAGTTGGAAGCTCGCCGTGGATCGCGATCGTGAATCGCGCAGGCGCGACGTCTCGGGGCGCCGGGGCCCGGGGCACAAGGGACACGATCGCAATCAACGACGCGACCACTGCGATCGCCCACGGCAACATCATCGTCTTCGTTCGTACTCCACCCGATGGGGACGCCGCTGCGTCGAACGCACCGTGGAGAGCCAAGCGCACGTCAGCAATGTCGCGCATGCGCTCCTTGGGCTCTTTCTCCAGGCAGCGCTTGATAACGATCAGCCACAAGGGTGGCAGGTCATCAGGCAACCGTTCCCAGGACGGATCGGACTTAATGACTGCCGCGAGAATCTCGGAGGCATCGTCACCTTCGAACGCGGGGTGACCGCTCAGCATCTCGTAGAGAACGGCACCGAACGCCCAGATATCGCTTCTCTTGTCGACCGATTTCCCCCGCGCCTGTTCTGGCGACATGTACGCGGCGGTCCCCATGATGACCGAATTGACCGTCTCCCTTGTCAGAGTAGGCGATTGGGACAGGTTCCTGCTAGGCGTATCGCCCGTGGAGAACGCCTTCGCGAGACCAAAGTCCAGAATCTTCAAGCTCCCTTGTGGCGAGATCTTGATGTTCGACGGCTTGAGGTCTCGGTGAATGACGCCTTTTTCATGCGCGGCTTCCAGGCCGGCCATCAATTGCTCGAGCAAGGGCCGAGCCTCATCGAGGGGAACCGGACCATGTACGATCCGGTCCGAGAGCGTGTTCCCCTCGATCAGCTCCATAACCAGGAAATGAATGCCCTCCGAGTCCTCCATGCCGTGAAGGGTCGCGACGTTGGGATGATTCAAGGCGGCCAAGAGGCGAGCTTCACGCTCGAACCGAGAGAGCTTCTCCGAATCGTTGGCGACCGCAGAGGGAAGCGTTTTGATGGCGACTTCACGGCCGAGCTTCGTGTCACGAGCCCGGTACACCTCACCCATTCCGCCTGCCCCTATGGGCGAGACGATCTCGTAGGAGCCGAGCTTCGTTCCGGGCTGGAGCGCCATCGTCCGAACTCCAGGAGAGTTGCTGAACCGATTCTAGATGGACGAACGTTGCTCCACAAGAACCAGAGCGGCTGTGTGCAAACTTCGCGACGTTCGGCCGCGTAGCACCCTGCCAGGGCTTCGCAGGTGAAGCACCAGACCACTGACGTCGGCGGTCCAAATCGAGGCCACTAGAGAAGCTCCGTCCGGACGGAGTACTCCTGCTTGCCTTCGAGCCCTGCTGCTGGGTCCGGGACGTCCACGCGTTCGTGTTCGTCTCCCCGCTCGCGCCCGCACTCTGGAACTTTGCGAACGCCAGTGGGACGTCCGGCTTGGGCGCGATCTCAGCGATCCCAAAGAAGCGGTCAGGGTTCGGTAGCCGGCTCGTCGAGCTCCTCGAACGGGAGGAATCCCGTGCACACGAGATCGAGGCGGCTGATACTTCCTTCTTTGACACGGAAGAAGCCGACCTGCTCGATCACGTGCCACTGCTCCGGCGCCCAATCCGGACGCAGAAGAAATCGATACCGGATGTACTCCCGAGATGCGAGCGAGTGATGATCGGTCTCGAGCACCTGGAAGTCGGCCCCTCCGCCGAACCACGTACGGAGGGTCGCAATAGCGTCCCGTCGGTTATCGAGGTCGTAGAGCTTGCGAGGCAATAGGGCCCGGAACCATATGTCCGGAGCCAGGAGCGACGAGAGGGCGTCGAAGTCGCGCCGGCCGAGAGCATCGAGAAACCGTGCCGCCGGGTCGCTCGCAACGCTCGTGTCGACTTCTACCAGGGTCGTCGCCATTTTCGTCTCCTAACTCGAGATACGCGGGGACTACGGGATTCCCGCCAGATCAATACGGCTTGCCGCACCGTCGAGGACGAAACCGAATCGCGGAGCTACAAAGAGGCACAATTTATTGAATGCGACATTCATTTATTTGAAGTATGGTCACCCTCGACGGAGCGCGGTCCCATGTCGACGAAGTCGGCCCGTTTTTCCGCCGCGGGTGCGTGCGCGGCGGTGCTGGGTCTCGCGTGCCTCCCGAAGCCGGCTACCGCTGCGGACTCGGCATTGCGAATTTACTGGAGCGACCAGCGGGGCTACTTGCGCGACAAGCTCGTCTCGCGCGGTTACGACACGATGGCAAGGGAGGTCTCTGCGATTCTTCTCGACGCCGGAGTCGAAGTCGAGTGGACGCCGTTGATCGCGGAACCGAGCGACGGAGTCGTCGTCGTCCTGACACCGGCAGATGGGTCGAAGTGGGGACTGCAGAGCAGCACGCTTGGAGCCGTCATGGGCCGAGGCGGACCGGTGACTTGCGTCTACGTCTTCTTCCCTGCGGTGGCCCGTCTTCTCGGCGTAAGACGGACGCGGTCGGCGAGAGACTTCCACGAGCTAGGGAAAGCCATCGGAAGAGTGGCGGCGCACGAAATCGTGCACGCCTTCACCCCTGAGTTTCCGCACACGCCTGAAGGTTTGATGATGGCGCATCTGACCCGCGGCGACCTCCGCGGTAACGACCTGCGCCTGTCGGCGAGCGCAGCGGCCGCGTTTCACGGAGCCCTGAAGCTTCGCGATCACGCGAATACGAAACCCTGAAACGAAGCCCGCGCGCCTTGCGAATAAGGTAACCTGATCCAGCAGATGGAGGACACTCATCGATGCGAATGCTTGGCGTGACGCTTCTCTCGCTCTTTCCCGCAGCTCTTTTCGCGAACACCAACGACGCGGTCAACGACGAACGCTTCTGGGCGCAGTGGCGCGGGCCCCGTATGGCCGGCATTTCGCCGAACGGTAATCCGCCGATGGAGTGGAGCGAGACCAAGAACGTGGCCTGGAAGATCGACTTTCCCGGCCATGGTTCCTCGACGCCGATCATCTGGGAGGATCGCCTCTACGTCCTCACGGCGGTTCCCGCGGAAGGGGAGGCCACGAAACCAGACGAGGTGGGTAGTCAACGGCGGAGAGGAGACATGGCTTCGGCGAACGAAGTCGAGCAGATCTTCAAGGTCTTCGCGCTTAGACGATCGGATGGAAGCGTGGTATGGGAGCATACCGCGAACCGTGCCCTGCCTCACGAGGGCAAACAGCAGAACAACAGCTATGCCTCCGGCTCGGCGGTCACCGATGGCGTGCATCTCATCGCCCACTTCGGCTCGTGGGGGCTTTATGGCTACGACCTCGAGGGGACGCTTCTCTGGTCGAAGGACTTCGGCACCCTGCGTACGCGCGGCGGCTTCGGCGAAGGCACGTCTCCCGCGCTCTTCGGGGATACTCTCGTCGTCCAGTGGGACTCCGAGGACGAGTCTTTCATCGTCGCGCTCGACAAAGCGACGGGAGAAGAGCGCTGGCGCAAGAGCCGGGACGAGGTCACGTCCTGGGCGACTCCGCTCGTCGTCTCTCACGGCGGGCGCATACAGGTCATCGCGACAGGGGAGCGTCGCGTCATGGGCTACGACCTTGAGTCGGGCGACGTGATCTGGGAAGGCGACGGGCTCACCTTGAACGCCATCCCTTCTCCGGTCGAGCACGACGGGATCGTCTACGTCACGAGCGGTTTCCGCGGAAACGCCGCCCGCGCTATCCGGCTCTCGGACGCAAAAGGCGACATCACCGGCGCCTCGAAGGCGGTGCTCTGGGAGCTCGACCGCGACACCCCCTACGTGCCGTCGCCGCTGGTCTACGAGGGCATCCTCTACCTCATCAAGAGCAACTCGGCCATCCTGACGGCGCTCGACGCAGAGACCGGCCGAGCGCATTATGGCCCCGCACGTCTCGAAGGCTTGTCCGAGGTCTACGCTTCACCGACCGGTGTCAAGGGTCACGTCATCATCCTCGGCCGTGACGGAAACGCGCTCGTTCTGAAAAACGGGCCGGAGCTCACGATCGTCGCGAGGAACTCGCTCGACGATGGCTTCGACGCCTCCCCGGCCATCGTGGGGAACGAGATGTACCTTCGGGGCTACCGGCACCTCTACAAGATCGCGGAATAGCTCACGATGGAAATTTGCGGTCGCCAACTGTATGCGCGCAGCGTTAGTTCATCGGCGTGGGCGTCGCGACCCGGAACTTCTGAATGCGGCGCCCTTCCTGTTCGGCGACGTAGACGTTGCCCACCGAATCGACGCCGATGCCGTGCGGCAGCGTGAACTGCCCCGGATAGCGTCCCGGCCCTTCCCCGAAGCTCGAGAGCACCTCGCCGCTGCGGCGGTCGACGATGTCGACCATGACACTGTTCTGGTTCACGACGAACAGGTAGCGCTGCTGGGGATCGGTAGAGAACGCCAGCGCGACGGCGGTGCCGCGGGTGCCGCTCGGCCGGCCGTCGGGTGAGGTGAGCGGCTCGAAGGGAATGTCGATGTTCCGGACGAACGCACCGTCGCGATCGAAAACCTGGATCCGATCGGCCCGCCGGTCGCACACGTATACCAGGCCATCATTGGACAAACGCAGACAGTGCGGCAGCGGTATGACATCGCGCTCGGCCTCGGTACGCTCGAGGGCCCATTGGCGGAGAAAGCGCCCCTCTCGATCCAGGACGGCGATCCGGTGATTGCCGCCGGGGAGCTCTCCATCGGCGACATAGATCTCTCCGGTCTGGGCGTCGACATCGACGGCGGCGGGCAGGAAGAACTGAGCGCGATCGGAGTTCTGTGGCTCGCCTTCGCGCGTGCCGTCCGACGAGTCGTACTTTCCCGTCTCCCCGATCTGGAGCAACAGCTCTCTGCCGTCGTTCGAGTACTTCTGCAAGACACCGGTACCGGCAGCGACGATCCAGACGTTGCTTTCCGCGTCGACGTGGCAGTCGTGCAGCCGGTCGCCAAGCCTCTCGGGATCGCCCCAGCCGCGAACGACATTGCCTTCGGGGTCGAGCTCGATCACCGGCGCCGCGGGACGTGCTCCGTCGAGGTCCTCGAGCACCACGTCTTGCCGGTTGAGCACGAAGATGTGATCTCTTTCGTCGATGCACATCCCGCCCAGGCCCCCGGTAATCCACCGGTCGCCAAGCGGAAGCTTGGGCCACTTGGGATCGACCTCGTAGTGCGGGATTGGCGCCGGATCGGCCACGACATCCGACCCGGAGACGCCAGCCTGATGTTCCTCCACCGGGAAGGAAGCATTCCGGCAGCCCACGATTAGAATGCTGGCCAGTACCGGCAGAAGCGCTCTCGTCATCACGTACGCGGGCTTCGTTCAGAAGATGTGTCAGGGTATCGGAACTCGAGGCTTCCTGCTAATGTCTGCGCACGACACGAGGGGGTGAGGCATGAGACCATCGTTTCCCAGTCCGGCGGATCCGCACATCTCCCCGAAGGGTATGACACGTTTCTCGCTGGTCCTCTTCATGACGGTCTCGCTGCCGCCAGCCGACGGGGTGACGGCGTCGGACGAACGGGACATCGTCTTGCGCACGTCCCGTACGCTCGACGGCCGCGGCGCCGTGCTCGAGGACCGCGACATCGTGGTAAGGGGCAGCCAGATCGCGGACGTCGGGTCGCGGAATAGCGCGAGCGCGAACAGGGAGTACGACTTGACGGGTCTGACCGTGCTGCCGGGATACATCGACACCCACGTACACATCGGCCGGCACTTCGACCCGAATGGCAAGTTGCACGAGCCCGACGACCGTGACATCGCGCACCAGACACTGCACGCCGTCGAGAACGCGTACCGGACACTCATGGGCGGTGTCACGACGGTGCAGAGCCTCGGGGGCGAAGAAGACGCGCAACTGAAGGAATGGATCGCGAGGGGCGTCATTCCTGGGCCGCGAGTGCTGTCGTCGCTCGGGGCGATCCGAGCGGAGACGGGCTCGCCGATGGAGATCCGCGAGTTCGTGCGCGAGAAGAAGGCCACGGGCGCGGACGTCGTGAAGATCTTCGCGTCGACCAGCATCCGGCTGGGCGGAATAACGAACATGACGGCCGAGCAGCTGTCGGCGGCATGCGGCGAAGCGCATGCGCTCGGCCTGCGGTCCGTCGTTCACGCTCACCGCCCGGATGCGATCGAACTGGCGGCGGATGCCGGCTGCTCTCAGATCGAGCACGCGTGGCTCGCCGACCGCGCCGCGCTCGAGGTGATCGCGCAGCGGGGGATGTATCTGGGAAACCAGATCGACCTCCTGTTCCGAAACTACGCCGAGAACGGCGATCGCTTCGACGGCGTCGGCGGCTACACGTTGGAGGGGTTGGCCAATCTCCAGGAGGCACGATCGGGCGCTCTCAAAGTCTTTCAGGAGTCGCTCCAGGTGCCAGGGCTGAAGATGGTCTATAACACCGATGTCAACGCCGGCGCCCACGGCCGTAACGCCGAGGAGATCGTCGCCTACGTGGAGCAGGGCGGGCAGGCCCCGATGGAGGCGGTGATCGCGGCGACTTCGCGCGCGGCCGAATCGCTCGGCCTCAGTGACCGAATCGGCGCCATCGAGACCGGCATGGAAGCCGATATCATCGCGCTCGATGGCGATCCGATGGCCGATGCCGAGGCGTTCGGGCGGGTCGTCTTCGTCATGCGAGCGGGAACGGTTTACCGGAACCAGGCGGGCTCGGGAAGATAGCGAGTCACGAAGGCCCCATCGCGGGAAGCGACCTGAATCTACCGATCCACAATCGCCAGGCCATAAGGATCGTTACCCACGCCGGTCACCGTGCCCACTACGCTACGTGTTCGAAGGTCAATCACGTACACGTGACCGATCTCCTGCGAGAACGGCTGCACGCCGGGTCCGGCACTGATCAGTGCGTACCTGCCATCGGACGTGACCGCCGAGCCTTTCGGGCGTGCGGGCCGTCCATCCGCTCGGACGAGTGGGATGCGCGCAACTTCCGCGCCCGGATCGCCCGTAACAGCCAGCTCGAGGCTCACGATGGACACATTGTGGGCACGAACATTCGGGACGATCACTTCCCGGCCGTTTGGGGTAACGGACGGTATGAGAGGATGTGTCGGCTCCTCGGGATCATTCGTGCCTACCAGGATGCGAGCTACTTCGGCGTCGCCTGTACCAGCACTCGCCCGGTCGACGTCGATGATCGAGATCGTGTTGCCCGCCGACTCGTCCTTCTGGCTCCCGCCGCTGGCCACGATGATGTGGCGCCCGTCGGGAGTCGCCGCCATGCCCCATGGGCCGACCTGAACCGGAACACGCCGGATCTCCGCACGCCGATCGCCTTCCAACGCCCCGGCGAGATCGATCACCGACACGTCGTTCGTACCTCCATTCGCGGTGAACACGTACGCGTCCCCGTTGCTAGCGCGTCCCAGGGCCAATCCGTTCGGGTCGGGGAAACATCCCCAGCTTGGATCCGGGGAGAGTATGGCCAAATTCCTGGGTGGCCCGAAGGGCGAGACGTAGGGCACGGGGTAGTCCGTGCAATCGAGCTCGGGCGAGCCCAGAGCTAGCTCCACGGTGCCGCGCAGGCTGCCGGTCCGACGGTCGACGAAGGTGATTCGATTGCCGCCATCCTCGGTCAGGTTGTTCTCGGCGTTGGCGATGATGAGCAGGTCCGGGAGGAGCACGACTCCGAGCGCCCCGAAACCACCGGAGTCCAGAAGCTGCAGGAGTGCATTGTGTGTCCCGGCGTTCACCGGATCGAGGACAGCATCCACATCGAGTACCGCGATCTGCCCGCGGCCGCCGTGTTGCCTGAATTCGGCGTTGTCGATGCTCCCATGGTGGTTCACCACATAGACGGTACCGCCGTCCTCACTCACGACCAGGTTGGCGGGATCGCCGAGTGGTCGGCCGTCCAATCGGTCCAACGCCACTTTGCTGCGGCTGACGATCGCGTTCGGCGTGTTGTTATTCGCCGGATCGAGCGCGGCATCCAAAGAAATAGCGTACAGAAAGGGAAGTCGCCGCCCCGTGGCGAGGATATACCTACTCCGGTCGACGCCCTCCTGCGCGCTGGATGACGCTGCCAGAAGGGACACGGTCATGAGGATCACGCGTTTGAACGGCGAAGGCCGGGAAGGCATTCCGATTACCTCCTCCTTTAGACCGCGACAACGAGAGCGCGATCGACGCGTCGCACGTCAGAGAACGTTTTCAGGGGCTTGTTCGAAAGGATTCACGACGAGGACTCCGTCGAGATCCTGACCTGCCTGCAGATCTTCGGAGAGGAGATACGCACACTCGGCACGTTGAGCGGCGGAGACGATCAGGGCATCCCAGAAGGACAACCGAAACCGTTTCTCCGCGGCGAAGGCTCCGTCGAGTACGGACCGGTCCATGACCAGCGGCTTCCAGGCCATCAAGTTCCGAACGTCCTCTTGTGCATCTTCCGTGCTGAGACCCGGCTTGAGCTTCGTGGTGACGTTCACGTAGTACTCGTAGAGCACCTGGTAGCTAATGCGGGCCGCCCGGTCCTTCCATAGAGCGCGGAGCCAAACCTCGGCTTGAGGCTGCTTTTCGTTCTCGGAAGCGTCCCGATGATAGACGAGTACGTTCGAGTCAACGAAGACGGTTGCGGTCATGGAGCTCCTCGCGATCGGGGTACTGGTCGCCGCGGCGCTTCAGCCGTTTGGGCTTTCTCGTTAGGTAGCGTTTCATTGCCGACGAGTAGGCCTGTTCGTCTTTCATGTATTGGCGCAATAACTCTCCCACGAGTCGAGAAACGCTGGTATTTCTTTCGGCGGCCTGCACCCTGGCCCATCGGGCCACCTCTTCCTCGAGGGTAATCGTGACATTCCTCATTACACGATTTTCGTGTAACACGACTGTCGTGTCAAACGGAGGATGGCGGAGCGAGCCCACTGAGAAAGCGACGAACGATCTCGGCCAGATCAGCGGCCCGTCGCCAGGCCATCCAGTGCTCTCCACCGGAGATGAGGACGAGCTCCGAGGAGGGAACGAGCTCATGGAGCCGCTCCGCGTGAGCGAGAGGGAAGTGGCGCTCGCGCCTGCCCCAGAGGATGAGGGTCGGGCGGCGGATTTTCTCGTAGTAGTCAGGGAGACGGGGCAGCAGGCCCTGATAGCCGGCGCACATTCTGGAGAGAAATCGATGAACGCGTGAAAGGACTCCCAGAAGTCGGCCTCCACTTCCGCGGAGATTACGCGTTGAGGTACGGCTTCAGCGGCTCGAGGTTGTACTCGATCTCAGCGATCGCCACGGGGCCGAACTGGAAGTCTCCCTGGCGCGTGACGTGGGTTTTGAACACCCCGCGTTGCTTCATCAGATACGGTCTCAGCCCGGGAACGCGGGACTCGAGATTCGTGATCAGGAGGAGCTTGGAGTAGAGGTCGCGAACGGCGTCGAGCTGATTCTCGAGATGAAGCTGCCAGATGCGCGCGTAGACCTCGGCGTACTGCGGACCGCCGGTCATCATGCCATCCATCCCGAGGCGCATCTCGTAAGTCCAGCCGAGCGCCCGGCTCCCACCGAAGATCCGCTTGATCGGGCCGGGACGATGTTTCGCTAGCTCGACCATGCGCGGAATCGTTTCGCCGTATTCTTCCTTGACGTAGCCGAAGTTCGGAAATTTCTTCCCCATCTCCACGATGAAATCCACCGCCGGCTCGATGTCCGGCGCACCGGCGGATGTTTGGATGAACACCGGGCGCTTCGTCAGTCGGCAGAGCTCACTGAAGTATTCACGGTATTCATCGAGGGTCGCGGCCTCCTTGGGCGGCATCGCGATCATGGCGTCCGGACCCAAGCGCTCCGCGTGCGCGGCGAGCCGGAGCATCGTCTCGGTGTTCCTGCCCTGAACGCCCAGCACGAGGGCAGGCTTCGTCCCCCTGGCTGCCTTGGCGATGACCTCCATTCCCTCCAGGATCTCTTCTTCGACGAGGTAGGGAAGGTCGCTCGAGTTCTGGGGCCACACCAGGCCCTGGACGCCGCAACGGACCAGAAACTCGACCTCCGCTGCGAGGTCTTCGTAGTCGACCGACTTGTCTTGCTTGTAGGGTGTCGCCAGGATCTTGAACACGCCCTGTAACGGTTTCTGGGTTTGGGCAGTGGCCCTGGCGTGCGTCTGCGATGCAAAAGCTGCGGCGGCTCCCATAGCGCCGAGCCACTCCCGTCTCGTCCAAGTCGACCCGGTCATCGAACACCTCCCCTTTACGACCATGCTACAACGTCATTTCCACGGGCTCACCCCGGAACGATACCGGACGCGTCGCGCTCGAGCCCGCTCTTCGAATGAGGAACGCGCGCGACGACGGCGCAATCATTCGCGAGCCCTCAGTCAGCCGGAGCGACAACCTGGCGTCTCGGTCCCGCCAGACGAGATCGATCCCCATCCACGCGCCGCGCTTGTAATCGAACGAGATCCCGTCGTCCTCGTAGAGCCAGCCCGTTCCGTCGGCGCCGGGGTAGACGACGAGGGTCGTGGGCTCGGTGACCGGCTCCGATGTGTACTGCCTCGGGGGATCGTGCGGGATCACCGCGCCGGCACGCACGTAGAGCGGTATCGTTTCGAGATCGACGGGCCGTTCGATCTCACGCCCGCCCTCGACCCGCTCGTTCGTCCAGTAGTCGTACCACGCGCCGCTCGGCAAGTACAGGCGCCGCGACGTCGCGCCTTTCTCGACGACCGGTGCGACGAGCATGTCGCGGCCCCACAGGTACTCGTCGCCCCGCGCGATGGCGAGCGGATCGTCGGGGTAATGGAGCCACAAGGCGCGCACGACCGGGAGGCCCGTCTTCGCGCATTCGCGCACGGCAGAGTAGAGATAGGAAAGGAGACGATAGCGAAGCTCCAGGTACTTCCTGCAGATGGGCTCGACCTGCGGGTTATGGAGCTCGGAGGGGTCGGGATCGGCCGCCCCATCGCGGTAATTCGTGATCTCGCTGATGCCGAGCTCGCCGGTGTTCCAGCCCCACGGCAGGCGAAGATGCCACGTACGGCCGTGAGCGCGGAAGAGCGTCGAGAACGCGCCGAGCTGGAACCAGCGGACGTGGAGCTCGCCGGTGTACTCGGCCGTGGGGACGAAGCCGCCGATGTCGAAGCCCCAAAACGGCATGCCCGAAAGGGCGGTGTTGATCGCGACGGGAACGTGGGTTCTGAGAGTTTCCCAGGTCGAGTAGACATCGCCAGACCAGAGGAAAGCTCCGAAGCGTTGCATCCCGGCGTAGGCGTTGCGATGAAGCGCGTAAGGACGCTGGTTCGGGCGGACCTTCTGCATGCCCTCCCAGTACATCCTTA
>DASPGQ010000300.1 GCA_035620555.1 Vicinamibacteria bacterium | reverse complement strand
GACGTCGAGACGGTCGAGCTCGAGACCCCCTTTGGAAAACCGTCGGCTCCTTACGTCTTGGGCCAGCTCGAGGGCAAGCCGGTGGCATTTCTCGCGCGGCACGGCGAGGGCCATCGCCTCCTGCCGAGCGAGCTGAATTTCCGCGCCAACCTTTTCGGATTCAAGTTGCTCGGCGTCGAGCACGTCCTCTCGGCAAGTGCCGTCGGCTCTCTCAGAGAAGACATTCACCCCCTCGACGTGGTCGTGCCCGACCAGTTCATCGACCGGACGCGCGGGCGGGTGTCGACTTTCTTCGGAAACGGGATCGCGGCACACGTGGAGTTCTCGCGACCGTTTTGCCAACGGCTGTCGAACCTGGTTCATGAAGCCGGTATCGAGGCGGGGGCACGGATGCACCGAGGCGGGATCTACGTTTGCATCGAAGGCCCTCAGTTCTCGACGCTGGCGGAGTCGGAGCTCTACCGCTCCTGGGGAGGGCACATCATCGGGATGACGAACCTCCAGGAGGCCAAACTGGCTCGTGAAGCCGAAATGAGCTACGCGACCCTCGCGCTCGTGACCGATTATGATTGCTGGCACGTGAGCCACGCCTCGGTCACGGTCGAGCAGGTGATCGAGAACCTCTTCAAGAACGCGGAAGCGGCCCGTCAGATCATCACTCGAACCATCGCCCGGTTGGACCTCACCGAGCCGTCGCCGCACGCGAACGCGCTCGCGACCTCGATCATCACTCAGCGCGATTTCATCCCCGAGCACATCAAGCGCGATCTGGCGCCGCTCATCGGCAAGTACATCGATTAGCTCCCCGAGCGAGAAAGGTGTCGATACTCGTCGTCGGATCCGTCGCCTTCGACGATCTCCAAACCCCGACGAAAGTGGGGAAGGATGTTCTGGGAGGGGCGGCCACCTACTTCGCGCTCTCGGCCTCGTTCTTTACCGACGTCAACGTGGTAGCGGTGGTCGGAGACGACTTCACCGACACCGAGCGAAGCGTCTTCGAGGGACGGTCGATCGATCTCGCCGGGCTCGTGACCAGCAAAGGGAAGACCTTTCGCTGGGGAGGGAAGTACAGTGACGATCTCTCGAAGCGGGAGACGCTCTATACCGAGCTCGGGGTATTCGAGACCTTTCGGCCGGATATTCCCCGGCACTTCGAGCAGTCGTCGCTCGTCTTTCTGGCGAACATCCACCCGTCGCTCCAGCTGAGCGTGATGGAGCAGATACGCGAGCCCTTGCTCATCGGTGCCGACACGATGAACTATTGGATCGAGAGGACGCCCGCCGAGCTTCGCACGATGCTCGAAGGAATCGACCTCCTCGTGATCAACGACGAAGAGGCGCGGCAATTGGGCGACGAGCACAACCTCGTGAAAGCCGCTGCCAAGATTCGCGCCATGGGTCCGGGTACCGTCGTCGTCAAGCGTGGCGAGCACGGGGTGCTCTGTTTCCGGGAAGAGGAGCGCTTCGCCACCGTGTCGTATCCGCTCGAGACCGTCGTCGACCCAACGGGCGCGGGGGACAGCTTCGCCGGGGGGCTCATGGGATACCTCGCCACCCACACCGAGCTCACCGATCGAGTCGTGCGTCAAGCCATTATTTTCGGGAGCGTTCTCGGCTCGTTCTCGGTGGAGGACCTGGGGACCGCGAGACTCCAGAGGTTGACCCGCGAAGAGGTGTACGAGCGTTATCAGGCGTTCAAGGAACTGACGGATTTCGCTCCCGTGTGAGCCGGTTCCGCCCAAATGGTGGGCGATGCAGGATTTGAACCTGCGACTTCTACCGTGTGAAGGTAGCACTCTCCCGCTGAGTTAATCGCCCTGAATCAGGGCTCAAAGCTAACAAAAGCCAGGTGCGTCGGTCAAGAAGGAGGTGAGATACTGACGGCGACGGATTCGCGTCCGCGGGGAGGAACGGCTGAGCCTGCGAAAACTCTGGGTCCTGTTTCTGAACGCCTTCCTCGACATGCTCGGTTACGCGATGGTTTTCCCCCTGCTGCCGATCTACGCCGTTCGGCTCGATGCCGATGCCGCGCTGATCGGCCTGATGGTGGCCTCGTTCTCCGTGGCGCAGGTGGCCGCCTCGCCGCTCTGGGGCCGAATGTCCGATCGGCTCGGCAGGAGACCGGCGCTTCTGGTGAGTCTTTTTGGCTCCGCGCTTGCCTTTTTCATTTTCGCCTACGCCGACTCGATCGGGATGCTCTTTCTGTGCCGGATCGTCCAGGGGGCGAGCGGTGGAACGACCGGGGTCATGCAGGCCTACGTGGGAGACTCGGTGCCGCCCCAGGACCGGGCCAAGGCGCTCGGATGGCTCTCGGCGGCGACCAACTCGGGGGTCATGATTGGGCCGGCACTCGGTTCGGCCGTGTGGGTCTTCGGTGCCCGTATTCCCGGCCTGCTCGCGGCGAGTCTCTGTCTGCTGAACCTCGTGTTCGCCTTCTTCTTGCTTCCAGAGTCGCGCACGACCGATGGAGATGCTGGGACGGGCCGAAGAAGGCCTATCCGAGCGATGTTCTGGGAGACGGTTCGTCACCCCGGGCGCGAGACGTCGGAGCTCATCGTGATCTACGCCGTGGCGATGACGGCGTTCAGCTCGATGACGGCGGTTCTCGCCCTCTATCTCATGCATCGATTCGCCATCGACGAGTCGAATATCGGCTATATCTTCCCGCTTCTCGGCGCGGTGTCGGTTTTCATGCGGGCCGGAGTGCTGGGGAGTCTGGTCATGCGCTTCGGGGAAGTCCGACTGATGCGAGCCGGAGCGCTCCTTCTCGCCGTCGGCCTGTTCTGCCTGCCGTTGCCGAACAATGTCGCCCTGTTCGTCCCCGTCATGCTCTTGATGCCCATCGGCACCGCGCTTCTGTTTCCCGCCACGAGCGCGCTGCTCAGTCAACGCTGCCAGAAGAGCGAGCTCGGCCAGGTGATGGGCGTCCAGCAGGCGTTCGGAGGTCTGGCACGCATCTTCGGACCGATTTGGGCCGGCGCCGCTTTCGGACGATTCGGCCCCGGGGTGCCGTTCGAGGTCGCGGGGGTCGTGGTGTTCCTCGTCTCTTTGCTCGCCGCCAGGGTTCGCCCGGAATCGCGAGAGTACGGTGTCGTCACCGTGCCGCCAGCGTCCGAGACCGGCGAGGGCTGATTCAGACCGTTAGGTGACGCGCGTCGATCCAGCTCGGCCGAATCACAGCAGGGCTGCTCCGAGAGAGACGGTCCCGCAGAAACCCGGTGATGCAATCGTCGAGCTGTACCTCGGCGATCTCCTGAAGATCCCGAAACCGGCAACCCATGCCGCGCCACGGAAGCGCTCTCGACTTCTGAGACCAGACGACGTCGGCGGGAGTTTCGAACAGGTGCTCGAAGCCGCGACCGAGGTTCGGCATATACAACGTGAGCCGAGCGCCGGGATCGACGGTGACATCCGATCCGACGAACAATCCGCCGTGGCTCAGGTTGGCCGATTGAGCGGGCGCGTAGGTGTCATCGTGGCAGAAGAACAGGCTCATCCGGAGCGGGACTCGCAGCGCAAACCGGCGCGGCAGGAGCGCCCGGATCTCTTCGACGTCGTAACGCTCCGACGAAGGGACTCGCTGTGACTCCCGCCGCATCATGAGCTCCTCGTAGAACGTCTTCAGATCCGAGAAGCGCCGCTCGGAAGCGCGGGGAAGCGTACCGCCCCTGTGGATTTTGGCCACGGTGAGCTCGCTGAGCTCGCGAATCAAATCGATCTCGCGTTCCATGCGCTCGATTCTCCTGGATGCGCGTCGGAGCTTCTGTGATCGACGCCGTGGGACTTCCGCCGGGCGTGGTTGTAGCCCGTTTCCCGCAACTGCGGGGCTCAGGGGCCAACGGCTCTGCAGGCCAGAACACCGCACCGGCTCCGACCGGCAAAGCCTTCTGGATATACTTCGCACGGCGATGAAGAATGCATGGGCCAAGGGCCTCTGGTTGTCCTTCGTGGTGTTCGCGTTCGTGCTCGCTTTCAGCCGGGTGCGCCCGAGGCCGCCCGCCGAGTTTCGGATCGACGACACCACGGGACCCGTTTCGGTCGGGACCGTTGCCCTCGACAACTACACGGCCTCCTCGGGATCCACTCCGGAGGTCCACGCCGCCACGGCGGTGGAGCTCGCGTCGGGGCGTATTCGCGCGTTCTGGTACGGTGGGAGCCGCGAGGGAGCCAAGGATGTATCGATCTACACGGCCGTTTTCGAGCCGCAGACGGGCCGTTGGAGCGCCGATGAGGTACTGGTCAGCCGCAGGTCGGCGGGCAGAGAGCTCGGGCGCTATATCCGCAAACTCGGCAACCCGATGGTGACCCGCGACGGGAACGGGCGCCTGTGGCTTTTCTTCGTGAGCGTGAGCGTGGGAGGTTGGTCGGGAAGCGCAATCAACTACAAGGTGTCGGACGACGAGGGCGCAAGCTGGTCTCGCGCCCGCCGGTTGGTCACCTCACCTTTTCTCAACCTTGGCACCCTCGTTCGCGGGGCCGCGTTTCTGTATCGAGACGGGACGATGGGCGTTCCGGTTTACCACGAGCTCATCGGCAAATTCGGGGAGCTGCTCCGCTTGGATCCGGATGGACGGATCGTGTCGAAGACCCGTCTGTCGTGGGGACGATCGCTCTATCAACCCGTGGTCGTACCGTTGACGTCGAGCGACGCCGTCGCGCTCTTTCGCCAGAGCCATGCGCGGCTGGCCCGCGTGTTCTCGGCAAGGAGCTCCGACGCTGGCGTGAGCTTTACTTCACCCGAGCCAACTACGCTCGCGAACCCCGATGCCGGGATTTTCGCCCTGCGGTCCGGTGAAAAACAGGTCCTCGTCGCCTTCAACGACAGCGAGGTGGATCGAAGGAATTTGAAGCTCGCGCTCTCGGGGGACGGTGGACGGACGTTTCGGATCGTGTTCGAAGTCGAGCCACCCTCAAGGAGTGACGGCGGCGCACCGAGGCTTGCTTATCCCTGGCTCCTGGAATCGCGCATTGGGGAGCTCCACCTCCTGTACACATGGGACCGGAAGCGAATCGAGCATGTGCGCTTTCGGGGTGCGTGGCGGCACGCCCTCGCACGATGATCGCGGGATTGAGCACCACGACCTTGCTGCTGGCGGCAGCGACTCTCTTCACGAGGTATGTCTGGCGCGAGCTAACGACGCGGGAAGAGCTGCGGGTTCTCTACTGGACTGTGATCGCCGCCTCGTCGTTCCTCTATCCGATGGCGCTCGGTCTCGGTCCCTATGACCCCTACGATCTGGGGTTCTCCGGTGCGCCGGTGATGCTGGTCGGACTGGCTTTGCTCACCGCCTCCGCGTTCGTTGCCGGGAAGAAACTTCTGCTGGCCGCGGTCGTCGCCGCCGTGCTGTCGTTCGGACTCGAGCTCGGAGCGTCGGAGAACCTCTGGGACTATCTCGTGGATCCGTGGCTTTTCGTCTATGCCTGCTACCGCATCGCGCGGGAGCGGTTTACGAACGTTTGACGAGCCTCCAAGATCCGGTAAACGCGAAGCCGCGATCACGAAGCGACATCAGTCAACCCTTTTCTGTTCAAAGGGTTAGTGACTGCCTGTCCTGGCATCACATTTGCACCATGCCACCCGACGAAGGAGTGGATGATGCTGGGAACTGCTGTGGCGATAGACGTCAAACGGTCGCTCTCCCTCGTGAGCGAGATACGCGAGTCGCTCGACGCCTTCGGTCTGCCTGCCAGACGGGTGCGACTTCCGAGACGTCGCCTGTTCTCCTTGCAGGAAGGAGCCCTCAGCGGACTTCATCTGCTGATCGAAGGCCGCGCCAAGCTGCTGAGGTTCTCGGATGGAGGGCGGGTAATTCTGCTGGACCTCGTCGACGCCGGGGACGTGTTCGGCGAGATGTCACTCGTGGGTGACGAGACCATGGAGTCATCCACCTACGTGGAGGGGATAACCGATAGCCGTGTCGAGACCGTTTCTCCGCTTTCCATGGAGCGCATCGTCGCGCGAAAACCAACTCTGGGCCTATCGATCGCACGTCTCATCGGCCGTAGACGAATCGAGATCGAGCGAAGGCTCCTCACGCAAGTCTTCGAGAGGGTTCCCTTGCGTCTCGCGCGCCGACTCCTCTGCCTTGCCGAACGCTACGGACTCCCCGAAGCGGCCGGCGGCACCTTGCTCGACGTCGCCTTGAGCCAGCAGGATCTCGCCAATTGGATCGGGGCCAGCCGCGAGATGGTAAGCCTCACCCTGTCGGATTTTCGCCGGCGGGGCGCTCTGCGCTCGAGCGGGCGGAAGCTCGTCGTCGATGTAACGATGCTGCGCGCAATCGAAGCGGGAGAGACCGCTTAGACCAGCCTCCGGGGCCGGGCTCTGATTCCCTGCTTCCGCTACAAAGATCGTCGAGGGCCGGGCTCAACGCCGGTGTCCCTGACGATTAGGCGAGGAGGACGAACGCAGCCAGGCTTCGTAGCCGGGAAGGCTGCGGACGCTCGCGAGGTCGTCGTCGCGCTCCACCAGGTAAAAGCTCACGCCGTTCTCGACGGCACGTCGCAGTAGGGGGAGCGCCTCCTCGGCCCGTCCTGCGAGCGCGGCAACGACCGACTGAGCGTAGAGCACGTCTCCGTCGTCGGGCGCGAGCGCGAGCGCCTCGTGGATGTGTTGCTCCGCGCGGCCGAGCTGACCGATCTTCATCATGCACACCGCGAGATCCGTGAGCGCGACGACATCCTTCGGATTGACCTCCAGATCCTGCTCCAGGAGCGAGACGGCCGTCCCATAGGATGCCTTGGCGCTATGCATCTGTCCCATTCGGGTATAGGTGTCACCGAGATTTCGGTGATACAAGGCGCTCCGCGGAAACAGCTCGATGGCATGCCGGTAGGCCTCCGCCGCATCCTCGAATCTGCCGTCCCAGTAGTGGATGGTGCCGAGGTTCGAGTACGACCCGGCGGTCGGTGCGATTTGCAGCGCCTTCTCGTAGTTCTGCCGCGCGCCCTCCAAATCGCCCGTGATTTGGAGCAGGGTCCCGAGCGCCTGGTAGCCCGACGTGCTGTCCGGCTGTAGCTGGGTGACGGTCTCGAAGGCTTGGTTCGCCTCGTCGTAGCGACCCATGCGCAGGAGGAGGATTCCGCGCCGTTGGTGGTTTCTCCAGTATCCGGGCCGGCGCTCGATAGCCTGGTCGTAGGCCTGAAGCGCCTCCTCCATCCTCCCGAGTTCACTCAGGACGCCTCCCATCAATCGGTACGCGTCGTCCCCGTTCGGCTGGAGCGAAATCGCGCGCCTGAGATCCTCGAGTGCGAGGTCCGCTCGTCCGGTGCCGTTGTGTACGAGGGCCAGGGTTAGCCAAACCCTCTGCTGGGAGGGCGCGAGCGCCAGCGCCCGCTCGCTGGCCTGGATAGCCCGGTCGACCCAAGCCGGCTCTCCGGTTCGACTGTACAGACCCCAAAAGGCCTCACCCAGACCGGCCTGCGCCTCGGCCAGGTCGGCGTCCTTCACAAGGGCCGCCTCGAACGCGGATACGGCTGCCTCGACGTCTTCCGGACGGTCGGAATGCTCGAGCAACGCGCGCCCACGCCAATACTCGGCGAGCGCGTCGACGTCGGACCCGGCCCGAGGCCCGAGACGGGCGGACGCCTCGGGACTGAGGCGTATCTGAAGCCCGCC
>DASPGQ010000299.1 GCA_035620555.1 Vicinamibacteria bacterium | reverse complement strand
AGCGGCCGAAGAGATAGTAGCGCTCGTTGTCGAGCTCGCGCATGGTGTCATCGACGATTTCAAAATCATCGGGAGTTCCGACGGCGAACCGATCGTCGGGGGTCTGCGTGCGGAGAGCGCCGCCGCGGAAAGAGAGCTCGGCGTTCTCCCAAGTCCGAACGAGGCGGTCATCGACGCTGAGCGTGGAGGTGGAGGAGTTCCCCGACGTCACGACGAAGGCCAGGTCGGCGACGTTCGACCAGCCGAGCTCCCGCTCTTCGTCCCGGTTGCGCGAGACGCTCGGGTCCTGGCTCCAGAGCTCGGGAGTCGTTGCCAGAATCAATGCGACCATTCCTACGAAACGCATTTGCCTCCTTGAAGGCGCCTGACCGAGCGCCAGGCTATCGCTGCGCGACGGGGAGCGATTCCCGTCTTATCACCTGGCCCCCCTTGACGACCAAACGGATGTTTCGGAGAGCGGAGATGTCCACCGTTGGATCCGAGGCCACCGCGAGGATGTCGGCGTATTTGCCCGGCGCGATGCTGCCGAGGACGTCCGCCGCCTGGAGAAGCTCGGCAGCCCGGATCGTCGCGGAACGGATCGCCTGTCGCGGCGTCATGCCGGCGGCCACGTAATACTCCGCTTCCCGGATGGTCGCGGTCGTTCCGTCGTTTGGCTCGAAAGGGAACTGGTCGGTTCCGAGGGCGATGCTAACGCCTTCCTCGATCGCCATCCGCAGCGATTCCCAGTGGAGAGGTCCGACGGACTTGACCCGCTCCAGATACCAGGGCGGCGAGCCGATCCGCTCGAAGAAAGGCATCGTCTTGGGCTGGCTGACGACGATGGTGGGAACGAGCCACGTGCCGTTCTCCTTCATCTTGCGCAGCACCTCGCGGGTCAGGAAATAGCCGTGCTCGATGCAGTCTATCCCGGAATCGATGGCAATGCTGGTGGCCGACGGTGATCCGGAGTGCGCGGTGACCCTTGCGCCGAAACGGTGGGCGGCGTCGATGACCGCCTCGATCTCGTCGGGCGTCATCAACGCCTCGGCGATGTCGCCCCTCGGCGTGGCGATTCCTCCGGAGATTGCGATTTTGATCCAGCTTGCCCCCGCCGCGATCTGCTCGCGAACGGCCTTTCGAAGCTCGTACGGGCCGTCGTGAGTCTCCTCGTCGGCGCCGTGACCGCCGGTGATATCGACCATCTCACCCGCGCTGAAGATACGCGGACCGACGGCATCGCCACGATCGATGGCCCGCTTGAGCGCGAGGTCCACGTGCCTCTCGTCACCGGGAAGCCGGATCGTGGTAACGCCAGCTTCCAATGTCCGTCTCGCGTTGGCCGCCATGCGAAGCGCGAGCTCGGCTTCGGTCTCGTTGGCGAGCTCGGCAGCCATGCTCCCCGGAAGCACCAGTCCGAGGTGAACGTGGACGTTGATGAGACCGGGGATGAGATACGTCCCGTCCGCCCGGATCACCTCGGCGCCTTCGGGGATCGACGAGCCGATCGCCCGAATCCGATCGTCCTCAATCACGACCACCGCGTCGGAGATGGGAGGCCCGCCGTCGAGGTCGAGGAGCGTGGCACCCGCGAGGGCGATCTCCAGGATCATTCGACCTCCGAATGGTTCGTCGTTCTCCGAAATCGGATCGCCAGGGTCATGGCCGCCCAGCATACCATCCCGTCGGTGCGATAATGGATTGATGCCTGTCTCGCTGCGAACCGGGCTCGATCGACTTCTGGACGAGGAGTTCGACCGCATCGCCGGAAGACCCATCGGCCTCATCGCGAATCCGACTACCGTCGACGCTTCGTTCCGGCATGCGATCGAGCTCATTCGAGCTCGTCCCGAGGCCCGGCTCGAAATGCTCTTCGGCCCCGAGCACGGCATCCGGTCGACGGCGCAGGATCTCGTCGAGGTGGAGGATGGCCTCGACCCGGTTTCCGGTCTACCGGTCGTGAGCCTCTACGGCCCCACCCGCGTTCCTTCAGAGAAGATGTTGTCCGGGCTCGACGCCGTGGTCTTCGACGTGCAGGACGTTGGCGCACGGTATTACACGTACGTCTGGACCATGGCCCACGCGATGGAGGCCTGCGCACGTGACGGCAAGGAGCTCATCGTGCTCGACCGACCCAATCCCATCGGCGGCATCCTGGTCGAGGGGAACGTCATCGAGGGCAGCCACCTTTCCTTTGTCGGGCTCTACCCGGTTCCGAACCGACACGGGATGACGGTCGGAGAGCTCGCCCGGTTTGCCAACGACGAGTTCGGCATCAATTGCCGGCTTACCGTGGTCGCCATGGAAGGATGGAAGCGCTCGCAATGGTTCGACGAGACCGGCCTTCCTTGGATCTTGCCATCGCCCAACATGCCCACACTCGACACCGCGACGGTCTATCCCGGCGCCTGTCTTCTCGAGGGAACGAACCTGTCCGAGGGAAGGGGCACGACCCGCCCGTTCGAGATCATGGGAGCGCCCTGGATCGACGGCGCCAAATTGGCCGCCGCGCTCGATCGCGAGCATCTTCCCGGCGTCGTGTTTCGTCCGGTCGCTTTCGAGCCAACCTTTCAGAAATTCGCGGGAGAACGATGCGGCGGCATCCAGCAGCACGTCGTCGACCGCGAGGCCTACCGGCCAGTGCGAACGGGCTACGCGATCCTTCTCGGGGTACGCCGTCTGTGGCCCAACGAGTTCTCCTGGCGGCCGCCGCCCTACGAGTACGAGCTCGAGCGTCCGCCCATCGATATCCTCGCGGGGAACACCCGGATCCGCGAGCTGATCGAGCGCGACGCACCCCTCTCCGAGATCGAAGGATCGTGGCAGGTCGACCTCGCGCGCTTCAAGAAGGTGCGCGAGCGCTATCTCCTCTACGATTGACCACCCGCCGGATTTCGACGCACGATGAGCGAGATAGTGGTCGAGAGCGCGTCCGCCCAGCGTTTCTTGTAGCTCACCTCCGTTCCCAGGTCGTAGCGATCGATTCCCACTCCTGCTAGACGGCGGATCTCTTCTACCTGACACAGGTTCCCGAGCGACAGCGCCTCGTAGCGCCGGTCGAAGCTGAACTGAAGGCCCCGATAAGTGCGGCCCACGACGCCTCCAAGGATGTAGGCCACATCCTGGCCTTCGACCCGAGCGAAGCTCAACCGGCGCAAACCGCGGGCAGCGAGCCGGCGGTTCATCTCCTCGTAGAACGAGCTCATCGGCTGGGTATCGATGCCCACCCGGCGCGCACCTTTCCAGCTCCGTCGCTCGACGTCGAGGATCCTTCGGAAGCTCTCTTCGGGTGCGAGATCATCTGCCACTTCAAATTGCAGCCCATTGACGGCAGCGAGTCGCTCGGCCCTCCTTAGGTTCCTTTGAAAATCTCTCGATCGTCTCGAGAGAAACCCATCCAGACCACCGCCGATGTCGGCCACGTAGCGTCGAGTGGCAGGTCCCGTCGACACCGGGTAACGCGGTCCCAGTCGCGCCTGAAGAGTGCGATGCAATGGGGAGCCGGGGGCTACGCCCGTGAGAAGCAGCCCGTTCCACGGCACCCGGGTCAAAAGGTCGAGCAGCAGACCGACGACGGCCTCGGGCTCGGAGCCGATCAGGGGACAGGCCAGTCCCCACATCGCCTCGAGCGGATACAGATTCGTGGTACCGCCGAGAACAACCCAGCAGTCGTCGTCCTCGGCTATAGCCGCGTTGGGAGACCCGTGCAAGAACCTGGCGGCGGGAAGGATCCAGTGCGAGCCGGAGCAGAACCGGTCGATGTTCTCCGAGCGACGCACCGCCTCGTCGTAACGATCCGACGAGGAGTCCAGCTCGTCTAGGGATAGTCGTCTCAGATGTGGGTGACTCCCGAAAGACGCGAATGGACGCGATGAAAGCTACGCATCTCGATGGATCGACCCGTGACTCGGCCCCCGTCTCGAGCGGAACGAAGTCTATCAGGGTTTGTCCGGCTCAGCTACCAGGCGGATTTTGATACAATCACGCTCGTTTTCAAGGCACGGAGGAACGCGTGATTCGAAAGCAAGAGGCTCTTGACTACCATTCCCGGGGCAGACGAGGCAAGATCGAGATCAGGCCAACCAAACCCACGAGCACCCAGCACGACTTGTCGCTCGCCTACAGTCCCGGCGTCGCCGAGCCCTGCCTCGAGATCCATGCGAATCCCGAGGAGGTGTTCACTTACACGACCAAAGCGAATCTGGTCGGCGTCGTTTCGAATGGAACGGCGGTGCTCGGGCTCGGCAACATCGGTCCTCTCGCGGCGAAGCCCGTCATGGAAGGCAAAGGGGTGCTGTTCAAGCGCTTCGCCGACATCGACGTATTCGATATCGAGCTCGCCACCTCGGATCCCGATGAGCTCATTCGCGTCGTGAAAGCGCTCGAGCCCACCTTTGGGGGCATCAACCTCGAAGACATCAAGGCGCCCGACTGCTTCTACATCGAGGAAACGCTCAAGCAAGAACTGGACATTCCCGTCTTTCACGACGATCAGCACGGGACCGCTATCATTTCTGGAGCCGCCTTGCTGAACTGGCTCGAGATAACCGAGAAGGACATCGCCCACGTCAAGGTGGTCATCAACGGTGCGGGGGCGGCCGGCATCGCCTGCGCCGAGCTCATCGAGAACCTCGGGGTGGCTCACGACAACATCGTCATGTGCGACTCCAAGGGGATCGTCTACCGCGGCCGTTCGGAAGGCATGAACCGATACAAGGAACGTTATGCCGTCTCGACGAGGATGCGGTCGCTCGAGGATGCGATGGCGGGCGCGGACGTGTTCATGGGCGTCTCGGTCAAAGACGCCGTCTCCAAGAAGATGGTCGCTTCGATGAACGCCCGTCCGCTCGTCATGGCGATGGCGAATCCCGACCCCGAGATCAGCTGGGATGACGCGATGTCGGTACGTGACGATCTCGTGATGGCCACGGGTCGCTCGGATTATCCCAATCAGGTGAACAACGTCCTCGGCTTTCCCTTCATATTCCGGGGCGCGCTCGATGTTCGCGCGCGGGCGATCAACATGGAGATGAAGATGGCGGCGACCCGAGCGCTCGCCGAGCTCGCCCGCGAGGATGTGCCCGACTCGGTCATGAAAGCCTATGGGGTGGAATCGATGCGCTTCGGCCCCAACTACATCATCCCGACACCGTTCGACTCTCGTGTCTTGACCTGGGAGGCTTCTGCGGTCGCGAAGGCGGCCATGGAGACTGGGGTCGCTCGCATCGAGATCGACATCGACGCCTACCGGGAGAAGCTCGAGGCTCGTCTCGGCCGTGGACGCGAGGTGATGCGCTACGTGCTCGGGCGCGCCAAACAGCAAAGAAAACGGATCGTATTCCCCGAGGGAGAGGAGATCAAGATTCTGCGTGCGTCTCAGCGACTGGTCGACGAGGGTATCGCCTCGCCCATTCTTCTCGGTCGCCCCGACGTCGTTACCGAGCACGTTCGCGAGCTCGGGCTCGACCTGAACGGAGTCGAGATCGTGGACCCTGCCGTTTCGGGAAAGCTCGACACCTATCTGGAGCGGGTCTACGCCCTGAGAGCGCGACGTGGGGTCACGAGAAGCGAGGCGCGCGAGCTTCTGCTGAACCGAAACATGTTCGGCTGCATGATGGTCGAGAGCGGCGACGCCGACGCCATGGTTGCCGGCTTGACCCAGCATTACCCGGATACGATTCGCCCCGCGCTCCAGGTCGTCCGGGTGAGACCGGGCTCCCGCGTGGCGGGCGTGTACATGATGGTCTTCCAGAACGACATAAAGTTCTTTGCCGATACGACGGTGACCATCGAGCCGACGGCCGACGATCTCTGCGAGATCGCGATGGAGGCGGCCGAAGTAGCGAGGCGCTTCAATATCGAGCCGCGGGTCGCGATGCTGAGCTTCTCGAACTTCGGAAGCGTCCGCCATGCCCTTTCCGAGAAAGTCCGGCGAGCGGTCGAGCTGCTCTCCGAGCGCGCACCCGATCTGCTCGTGGACGGCGAGATGCAAGCGGACACGGCCGTGGTTCCCGAGATACTCACGGGAACCTACCCTTTCAGCCGATTGAAGCAAGCGGCAAATGTCCTCGTGTTCCCCAGCCTCGAGGCGGGCAATATCGCCTACAAGCTCATCCAACGGTTAGGCGATGCCAAGGCGGTGGGACCCATCCTCGTCGGCCTCAGTAAACCGGTTCACGTTCTTCAACGGGGCGCGGAGGTCGACGAGATCGTGGACATGGCCGCCATCGCCGCGGTCGACGCGCAGTCGGGCTGATTCTCAGTCGGCCGGGGCGTCGAATATCAGGAAGTACTGGACGGGGAGGAAGTCATGGTCCCCCGCGAGACGGAATCCAGCGGCGCCGATCTCGTCGATCAGTGATTGTTTCGCGATTCTCATTTCTTTCGAGGGACCGTCTTCGAGCTCGGCGTCCTTGTGAAAGTCCACGATAGCGAGTCGGCCGCCGCGACGCAGCGTGCGCGCGAGGATTCGGTAATAGTCTTGGCGAGAGTCGATGTGGTGGATGGTGTTGCAGATGAAGATGAGGTCGACGGAGCTCGGCGCGAGCATCGGGCTCGAGGCGGTGGCCAGCACCGGAACGATGTTCGGCTGTCCCTCACGCAGGGCCCTCTCCGCTACGTAGCGGAGCATGTTCGGCTCGAGGTCGACGGCGTACGCGATTCCGTCGTCGCCCACGGCTCTCGCGAGCCGGCGGGTGAAGTAGCCCGTTCCCGCCCCGATATCCGCGACCGCGTCACCCGGGGATAGTTTCAAGGTGCCAACGACCTCGTCGGGTTTTTGCTGCGCATCTCGCTCCGCGTTCTCGAAGGCTTCGACCCATTGTTCCGTGGCGGTGAACGAGTGCTGCGGATCGTGATGCTGTTGCTCGTGCCCGTGATGCTGGAACGCGGTCGCGAGTGCGATCAAGAGTGTGGTGAACATGGTGGAACCGAACCTCCCTCGAGCTCCGGCACCAGGATAGCTCCCTCCGCCACGCTTCGCCAGGGATGAGACCAGGACTCGAACGCCCTGGCGGGTGCCTCAATCGATCTCGGCCAGCACGCGCTCGGCCGCCTCCGAGCCGGGTCTCCCTAGAAATCTGCGATAGACGGGCTCGAGCTTCTCGGGCGACACCCCTGCCAGATACAGCGAGACCATGCTCCAGTTGAGCAGCGTCGTCGGCAAAGGGCCCAATCGGTCCCAGTGTCGAGTACCGGTAACGATGGGGGCGTCGAGCGCGACGAGGCGTCCGAAGCGCTTGAGCTCTCTCACCATGGCCACGTCCTCCAGGAATGGCAGGTCGCGATAGCCGCCGACCGCCTCGAAGGTCTCGCGGCGCACGAAGAGCCCCTGGTCACCGTACGGCGTTTTGAGGTACCGCGATCGGAGGTTCGAGCCGAGCGCGACGAGACGAAGTGCGAGACCGGCCTCTCGAATCACGAGCTTGAACGAGCCAGCCACCACGGCGGGATCCGCGAGGGCGGTTCGGATCGCGAGACCGGCGTCGGAGGAGAGCACGCAGTCGGCGTGCACGAAGATGAGAACGTCGCCTGACGCGGCGCTGGCGCCGCGGTTCATCTGCCGGGCGCGGCTTCTCGATCCCGTGACTACCCGGGCGCCTCTCGAAACCGCGATCGCCACCGTCTCGTCGAGGCTCTCTCCATCGGAAACGACGACTTCCGCGTCGAGCGCGAGCGAGTCGAGCGTTCGTGCGAGGTTGCCCGCTTCGTTGAAGGTCGGCACGATGACGGAAAGCTTCACGGACGGACGAGGCATTCTACAACCAGATTCCAGAATATAATGACCGACGACTCACCATGGCCTACCGCATCACCCTCATTCCCGGCGACGGAATCGGTCCCGAGATCACGGATGCCGTCATTTCGGTTCTCGATGCAACGAGGATCGCCTTCGAGTGGGATCGACACGAAGCGGGCATCCGTTCCTACGAGAAGACGGGAAACCCTCTGCCCCCCGAGCTCCTCGATTCGATCCGTCGGAACAAAGTGGCGATCAAGGGTCCGCTGACGACTCTCGTCGGCGAAGGATTTCCCAGCGCCAACGTCGCACTCCGGAAAGAGCTCGATCTGTACGCCAACTTGAGGCCGGTGCGGACGGTCGAGGGCGTCCCATCACGCTACGAGAATATCAACCTCGTCATCGTTCGCGAGAACACCGAGGATCTCTACTCCGGGATCGAGCACATGATCATGCCGGGCGTGAGTCAGGGCCTGAAGGTCATCACCTCGCATGCGTCGAGCCGGATCGCGCGATTCGCCTTCGAGTACGCGATGCGTCGGGGTCGCAAGAAAGTGACGGCGGTTCACAAGGCGAACATCATGAAGCTTACCGATGGGTTGTTCCTCGAGAGTGCGCGAAACGTGGCGAAGGAGTACCCCGCCATCGAGTTCGACCACAAGATCGTCGACAACCTGGCGATGCAGCTCGTGCTCGATCCCAACCAGTTCGACGTACTGCTGCTGTCGAACCTCTACGGCGACATCATCTCGGATTTGTGTGCCGGCCTCGTCGGCGGACTCGGAATGGTACCGGCGGCGAACATCGGCGAAAAGTACGCCGTCTTCGAGGCGGTGCACGGCTCGGCGCCCGATCTCGCGGGAAAGGGCATCGCCAATCCCACGGCGCTTCTGTTCTCTGGTGTCCTCATGCTGCGACACCTTGGGGAGAACGATGCGGCGGATCGCCTCCTCCGTGCGGCCTTCGCCGTTCTGAGAAAAGGGGAGATCCGTACTCCCGATCTCGGCGGGTCCGCCTCGACGACGGACTACGCCCGGGCCGTCACCCGTGAGCTCGAAGGTGCTTAGAGCTTCGTAAATCCTTCGTTTTTTGAGTTGCCCGTCCTCGGACCCGTCGCTATAATACCCGCCTTGTATGGCGTTAGGCCGTCCTCGCGCTCCGAATCCTTTGAATCTAAAAGACTTTTGGCCTTGGTTGCATGTGGAGACTGCCGCTGAAATAATTCCTTCGAGGGGAATCTCGGATGATTGAGTACGTCGGTGTCTTGCTCTTCTTCGCCGCTTCCGCACTCGTGGTCGGTGCGGGGCTATTCGTCTCGAGCCTCGTCAGACCGAGCAAGATCACTCGCGAGAAGATCATGCCCTACGAATGCGGCGAGAACCCTGTCGGCACACCCTGGGGCGTCCAGTTCAACATCCGCTTTTACGTTTTTGCGCTGGTGTTCCTGATTTTCGACGTAGAGGCGATCATGCTCGTTCCCTGGGCGGTGATCTACCGTGAGTTCGGATTGCCGGCCTTCATCGCGGGGATGATCTTCATTGCGATGCTCGTCCTGGGTCTCGCCGACGTGTGGCGCAAGGGCGACCTCGAATGGGTCCGAGGCGAGGAGCGCGAGGCGATCAAGAAGAAGGCCGCCTGACCCGCGGGACTCTCGGGGACAAGGAGCGAAATGGATCTCGTCAAAGCTCTCGGAACACAACAGTTCATGCTCACCAAAGTCGACGCTGTGGTGAACTGGGGGCGTCAATCGGCCATCTGGCCGATGGTCTTCGGGCTTGCCTGCTGCGCCATCGAGATGATGGCGGCGGGAGCGAGTCGCTTCGACTGGGACCGTCTCGGGCTGATTCCCCGCGCCACGCCGCGGCAGTCCGATCTCATGATCGTCGCCGGCACGGTGACCCATAAGATGGCAGTTCGAATCAAACGCCTCTACGAGCAGATGTCCGAGCCAAAATACGTCATCTCGATGGGAAGCTGCGCCAACAACGGTGGGCCTTATTGGCAGCACGGATACCACGTCGTGAAGGGCGTCGACCAGATCATCCCCGTCGATGTCTACGTCCCGGGATGCCCACCCCGCCCGGAAGCGCTGCTCTACGGGATCATGGCACTGCAGGACGTCATCCGCGAGCGGTCCTTGATGGATGATCCTCGCGAAGGACGAAAGCCCGTGGAGGTGCCGGCTTGAGCCTTCAGGCGGGGGATATCCAAAGAAAGCTCGAAGAAAAGTTCCCCGGAACGATCGTCGGGGCGACGCTCGACGTCGTCGATCCTTTCCTCGTCGTCGATTCGGGCGCGATCGTTCCCATCTGCACCTATCTGCGCGATGAGCCCGAGCTGGCGTTCGACACTCTGCACTGTCTGTCGGCCGTGGATTACCCCAAGGAAGACCGCATCGAGATCGTCTACCATTTGACGTCGCTGAAACACCGTCACTGGATCGTCTTGAAGCTCCATCTTCCGCGGACGGAAACGAAAACGTCGTCGGTCGAAAGCGTTTGGCCCACGGCAAACTGGCACGAGCGCGAAGCCTATGACCTCTTTGGCGTCGTTTTCGAAGGCCACAGTGACTTCCGGCGAATCTTGTTGCCCGAGGACTGGCCCGGGCATCCGCTGCGAAAGGACTGGGAGTGGCCCGACGAATGGCATGGCATCGCCGTCAAACCCGGAGAACAGTTCAGCCAGCGTGCGATGGCCGGTGAAAAAATCGGCATCGGTCCATTCGACTGATCGGCACAGGAAATCATGAGCACGACCACCAGGACCATCTACAAGGACATCGAGCCCGACTCCGCCTACGCCTTCAAACCGGAGGAGCTCGAAGAGGACGAGATGATCCTCAATATGGGTCCCCAGCATCCGTCGACCCATGGGGTGCTTCGTATCGAGCTCAAGACCGACGGAGAGATCGTCAAGGATGCGCAGCCGCACATCGGCTATCTCCATCGCAATTTCGAGAAGCACGCCGAGAACATCGACTATCAGGGCGTCATTCCGTTCACCGATCGAATGGATTACGTGGGCTCGATGGCCAACAGCCTCACCTATGCAATCACCGTGGAAAAGCTCATGGCGATCGAAGTCAACCCGCGGGTGCAGGCCATCCGGGTCATCGTCTCGGAGCTCCAGCGGATCGCTTCGCATTTGCTAGCCATCGGAACCTACGGAATGGACATCGGGGCGTTCACGCCCTTCCTCCACTGCTTCCGAGAGCGGGAGAAGGTCCTGGACCTGTTCGAGTGGCTGTGCGGTGCCAGGCTCCTCTACAACTACAACTGGGTGGGAGGGGTCTCACACGATCTGCCCGAAGGCTGGACCGACCGGTGCCGGGTCTTTCTCGACCAGTTCGAGCCCGTGGTCGATGAGCTCGACGACCTCTTGAGCCACAACCGTATCTTCACCAAGCGCACGGCGGACGTCGGCGTGATCTCCCCCGAGTTGGCCGTCGCTTACGCTTTATCGGGGCCGAACCTCCGCGGCTCCGGGATCAAATGGGACATCCGCAAAGAGGCTCCGTATTGCGGGTACGAAAAGTACGATTTCGACGTTCCCATCGGACAAGGGCGCTACGGGCCGATCGGCTCGTGCTGGGATCGGTACTACGTGCGGGTCGAGGAGATGCGCCAGAGCATTCACATCACGCGGCAGGCGGTCGATGCGCTGCCTCCCGACGGCGACGTGCACGAGAGCGTTCCCAAGCGGGTCAAGCCGAAACCCGGCGAGGTCTATGCTCGTACCGAGACACCGCGAGGTGAGCTCGCCTTCTACATCGTGAGCGACGGGGGGCTCATTCCTTATCGAGTGAAAGGCCGTTCGCCGTGCTTCGTCGCGATGTCGGTCTTCCGCGAGATTGCCCGAGGGGAGATGATCGCCGACATGATCGCGATCATCGGAAGCCTCGACATCGTACTCGGAGAGATCGATCGCTGATGGCCATGAAGCGACCCGATCTCGAAACGAAGATCTCGAACGTTCTCTCTCCCCTCGTCGTCATGGGTGCGTTCGGATTTCTCGCGCTCATCGCCATTCTGCCGCAGATCGCGGGCCTCATCCGGGCGCAGCTCCAGGCCAATCTCTCACCCACTCTCGCGGCTGTCACCGCGATCGCCCTCGGAGTCGGGGGAGTCATCTTCCTCCTCACCCAGCTTCCTATCTTTCTCATATGGTTCGAAAGGAAGGTTGCCGCTCACACTCAGGACCGTCTGGGCCCGATGCGGGTCGGATGGCACGGCGTGCTCCAGAGCTTTGCCGACGGCATCAAGCTCGTCTTCAAGGAAGACATCATCCCCGAGGGCGCCGACCGGACGCTTTTCAAGATAGCTCCGTTTCTCGTGACCATGGGCGCTTTTGCTGCTTTTGCCGTGGTCCCCTGGGGGCCAGGGCTGGTCGTTTCCGACCTGAACATCGGTCTTCTCTATGTCGTCGCCATCACGTCGCTCGGCGCCATCGGTATTCTCATGGCCGGCTGGGCGTCCAACAACAAATACGCCCTCTACGGAGGAATGCGCTCGGCGGCGCAGCTGGTCAGCTACGAGATCCCAACGGCGATCATCATCCTTGCGGTCGTGGCTCAGGTGGGAAGCCTCAACTTGCAGGACGTGATCGCGGCCCAGTCCGACGGGCTCTTCGGTGAGAACCGGTGGTTCATTACCCGGTTGTACGGATTGAACGTCGTTGCCTTCATCGTCTTCTTCGTGTGCGGGCTCGCGGAAACCAACCGAAATCCGTTCGACATTCCCGAGGCGGAATCCGAGCTAGTGGCAGGGTTCCACACGGAGTACAGCGGACTGAGGTTCGCTTTCTTTTTCCTCGCCGAGTACGGCGCCATGTTCTTCGTCGCCGGCCTCGCCGCGATTCTTTTTCTGGGAGGATGGGTGGGCCCGTACTTCTCCGGGCCGCTGGTCTTCTTTATCAAGGCGCTGGTGCTGGTGTTCGTCCAGATGTGGCTGCGATGGACGCTGCCGCGGCTTCGCGTGGACCAGCTCATGGCGCTTTGCTGGAAGTACCTGATCCCCATCTCCTTCGTCGTGCTGGTGGTCGTCGCGTTCCTGAGTGTTGGAGAGGCAGCATGAAACAGTACTTCCTCGACATCGGTGATGCGCTCTTCACCGTCGCCAAGGGTATGGCGGTGACCATGCGGCACCTGTTCCAGCGAAATGTTACCCAGCAGTACACCGCGGACGAGATGCCCGAGGAGCGATGGAGGTCGACCTTCTCTTCGAAAACCCAGGAGCCCATCGTTCCCCAGGGCCTGCTCAACGACCGCTCTCGTATGCGCCTTCACGTCAAGATCGAGGATTGCATCGGCTGCAAGCAATGCGAGAAAGCCTGCCCGGTCGACTGCATCTACATCACCACGGAGAAGAGGGCCAAGGACGCGCTCCCGATCTTCGCCGCCGACGGCACCGCAATCAAGCAAAGCGTCGTGCAGTTCGACATCGACATGTCGCTGTGCTGTTACTGCCAGCTTTGCGTCTACCC
>DASPGQ010000298.1 GCA_035620555.1 Vicinamibacteria bacterium | reverse complement strand
AGGTGTTGCGAGCGCAGGAGTACTGGCGCCTCAAGGGCTTGAGCGCCGACGTCGTTATCCTCAACGAGCATCCCACGAGTTACCTCGACGAAATGCAAGGACACCTCGCGGCGCTTCTCGACAATGGATCCTGGCGCGAATGGAAACACCGTCCGGGAGGCGCCTACCTACTGCGCCGCGATGGGATGACGGAGGCAGAGCGGATACTCCTCGCGAGCGTTGCGCGGGCCGTCTTGAGCGGCGAGCGGGGGACGCTGTCTCAGCAGCTCGACGGGCTTCCTATCGAGCGGCCCGAACCAGAAGAGCTGGTCCCCTCGCGTACTGGCTGGACATCATCTTCTACAGGGCCAACGATGCCACACTGGGATCTCTTTAACGGTATCGGGGGCTTCAGCGACGAAGGACGGGAATACGCCATCGTACTCGAAGGAGACCAGGAGACTCCCTCACCCTGGGTCAACGTCATCGCCAATCCCATATTCGGGACGTTGGTCACAGCCTCAGGGGCGGCCCACACCTGGTCGGCGAACAGCCGCGAGAACCGCCTGACGCCGTTCGCGAGCGACCCCGTCACCGACCCGACCGCTGAGGCACTCTTCGTGCGCGACGAGGAGACAGCGGAAACATGGTCGCCCACACCCGGACCCATGCCGCGCACCGCAGCGAGCGGGCGCTTCGTAATTCGACATTCTGCGGGGCTCACCCGCTTCGAGCGGGTCGCGAATGGTATTCGACAGGAGCTCGAGATTTTCGTCGACGCGAAGGACCCGGTGAAGTTCTCTCATCTTACCCTCATGAACGAGAGCGGAGAGCACCGCCGTCTGAGCGTGTTCGCCTACAACGATTGGGTTCTGGGCCCGCCGCGGGCGGGCCAGAGCGCGCACGTCGTGACCGAGCTCGATTTGGAAACAGGAGCGATCCTGGCACGAAATCCGTTTCACCAGGAGCTCGCGGGGCGCGTGGCCTTCTCCTTTGCGAGCGAGCGGCCGCGCTCGGCGACGGGTGACCGTCAGTCCTTTCTGGGCAGAAACGGTGAAATCGGTCGGCCGGCAGCGCTTCACCGTAAGGCTCTCTCGGGCCGTTTCGGAGCAGGGCTCGATCCCTGTGCGGCACTTCAGGTCTCGGTCAGCCTGGCGCCGGGCGAGACGCGTCGCGTCGCTTTCCTCCTGGGACAAGGGAAGGATCTCGAGGAGGCTCGGGAGCTGGTGCGCCGTCACGGCAGCCTGTCCGCGGCGGATGTCGCCCGCGAAAACGTACGCCGGTCTTGGGACGAGATCCTCGACGCGGTTCAGGTCCGAACTCCGGACGACTCCTTCGACTTGCTCATGAACCGCTGGCTCCTCTATCAGGCCGTGAGCTGTAGACTGTGGGCGCGATCGGCTTACTTCCAACCTGGTGGAGCCTTCGGATTTCGCGACCAGCTCCAGGACGTCATGGCCCTTGCGTTCTCGCGACCAGGGCTCATGAGAGAGCATCTCCTGCGGGCGGCGAGCCGGCAATTCCTGGAAGGAGACGTCCAGCACTGGTGGCACGTGCCGAGCGGCCGTGGCACGCGCACGCGCTGCTCGGACGATCTACTGTGGCTTCCCCACGCGGTCGCCCATTATGTCCGGACGACGGGAGACGCCGCCGTCCTGGACGAGCCTGTCCCGTACCTCGAAGCACCGCTCCTCCCGCCGGACGCGCACGAGGCATACCTCCACCCGAAGGTCTCGGCGGAGGAGGGGTCTCTCTTCGAACATTGCCTGCGGGCGATCGACAAGGGACTGACGGCTGGCGCCCACGGCCTTCCCCTCATGGGAATCGGCGACTGGAACGATGGAATGAACCTGGTGGGAAGAGAAGGGCGAGGGGAGAGCACGTGGCTCGGCTTCTTCCTCCACGGCGTTTTGAAGGATTTCGCGGTGTTGTGCGAGGCGCGCGGCGATGGCCCACGAGCCGAGCGTTACCGGAGCGAGGTATCTCGCCTGGCGGCGACGCTGGAGCAGACTTGGGACGGCGAGTGGTACCGGCGCGGCTATTACGATGACGGCACACCTTTGGGCGCGTCACAAAACGACGAGTGCAAGATCGACTCCATCGTCCAGTCCTGGGCAGTCCTCTCGGCCGCGGTGCCCTTGCGCTTCGCCGATCGCGCCATGGATGCCGTCCGCACTCATTTGATCCGACGGGGCCATCGGGTGGTCTTGCTCCTCGCGCCGCCCTTCGACCGATCGGCGCAGCAGCCCGGCTACATAAAGGGATACCCCCCGGGTGTGCGGGAGAACGGCGGCCAGTACACCCACGCCGCTGTCTGGGTGGTGATGGCGATGGCCCGTCTCGGTAGCGGTGACGAGGCGGTCGAGCTGTTTCACATG
>DASPGQ010000297.1 GCA_035620555.1 Vicinamibacteria bacterium | reverse complement strand
GAGA
Source organism: Vicinamibacteria bacterium (assembly GCA_035620555.1). NCBI lineage: Bacteria > Pseudomonadati > Acidobacteriota > Vicinamibacteria > Vicinamibacteria bacterium. The sequence goes on along the minus strand of DASPGQ010000297.1, from coordinate 5,147 downwards.
AGTTCGACGTCGTCCTGGACTCCGGCTGCCTGCACTCCTTGATCGGCGGCGACCGCCATCGTTATCGATCGCAGCTGCTTTCGTGGCTTTCTCCGGGCGGGGACACATCCTCGGTCATTTCGGAAAGAGACATTCTCTCGACTGGCGACCGATCGGGCCCAAGCGGCGCACCCGCAAGCAAATCGTCGGGTTCTTTGCTCCCGCGCTCGAGGAGCTGAAATACGTGAAGCAGCTCATAACCGGAATCCCGCTCCCGATCGGTCCCACGGTTCAGGGGCAAGGATTCTGGTTCCGACGAAAACCGGATCGCGAATCGACGTAGCGCTTGCTCGAGTCTTCGAGCTTCGACATGCGAGTTTCCGTGCCGACACGGTCCGAGGTATCCTCGCCTGGGTGCTTGGCTACCTGTTTCCGACGATCGAAGAGAAAGAGCCCAGGTTCCGAGCCGAGGTCGCAAGGCTGAGCCTCTTGGGCCTTCGCGTCATCGGCGCGATCTGCATCGGGGCGCCGCTGGCGATGCTCACGATGGGCCTGTTGTGGCTTCCGTCGTACCCGGGCATCACGGGCCTGTGGGCGGATCTGCTGTTCATCGCCATGGGTAGTCTCCTCGTCGGCCTTTCGTTCGTTCCATCGCTCCAGGCGCATGCGCGCGGGCTCGGCGTGCTCTCCGGCTTCCTGAGCGCGACGCTCCAGACCGTCGGCATGCAGGCCAGTGCCGACTTCCACCAGGCGACTCTCCATACGACGCCCGACCAGCATTTCCCGTTCACCATGACGTTGGTGCTCCTCGTGGGCCTCGCGGCGCTGCCGATGAAGCCGGTTCAAACCTTCGGCCTCGGGTGCGCCATCGTGTCTCTCTTCGCGGTGACCAAGTATGTGGCAAACGGTCCGGAGGCTCTCATCGGATGGGAGGCATTTCCTATCGTGCTCTCGCTCATGATGCTTCTCATTACCACCGGCTTGACCGTCGTCCTATATCACCAGCGCGCTTTCGCGTTTCTCGCACGGGTGCGTGCGGAGGAGTCGTTCGAGGCGTTGAAGAACGCCCAGGCGAGCCTTCTGCTCGAGCGGAACGCGGCCTCTCAAAGCCGTTTCGCCGCGGCAATGAGCCACGAGCTCGGGAGCCCCATTGGCGCTCTGGCGAGCACTTTCGAGACGCTCGCGCATCTCGTCGAGAGCGCGCTCGAAAAGGATTCGAGGCAAGCCCGCGCTGCGTCGGAGGCGATCGAATCGGGACGCTCCTCCTACCAGCGTCTGATCCAGGTGGTAGACCGCATGCGCAGCTTGACCAACCTCGATCGCGCCGAAGTGCAGGTCGTGGACGTGAACACGCTGTGCCGCGACACGGTCGCGTTTCTCGAGGCCGAGCTTACCTCGGTGCATGTCGAGCTGAAGCTCGCCGACGTCCCTCCCCTTCGGTGTCGGCCCGACCAACTGGGCACAGCGATCTCGAACTTGCTGCGCAACGCCGCCGCCGCGGTCGAGCACCGTGGAACGATCGAGCTTCGGAGCGGGTCGAAGGACGGCACGGTCGTCATCGAGATCCATGACAACGGACACGGCATCGAGCCGGAGCGGCTGGAGCGCCTGTTCGAGCCCGAGTTTCGCATCGATCGCGATCGGGTAACGACGACGAACTGGAGCCTCTTCGTATCTCGCGCCATCGCCAGCGAGCACCGGGGCCGCCTCGAGCTCGAGAGCGCACCGGGAATGGGCACGACGGCCCGGCTCTTGCTCCCTTTCGCCGCCTGAGGCCATGACCGCGGAGATGTTCGCCGCCTACGTGGTCGCCTGTGTCGTTCTCTTGTTCATCCCCGGCCCCACCATTCTCCTCGTCGTGAGCTACGCGCTCTCACGGGGACGGAGCAGCGCCATGTGGACGATTACCGGCGTCATTCTCGGCGACGCCGTGGCCATGGGGGTGTCGCTCCTGGGACTCGGCGCGCTGCTCCTGGCTTCGGCGACGTTTTTCGTTTTCTTGAAGACCGCGGGGGCGGCCTACCTCGTGTACCTCGGGGTCAAGATGTGGCGCAAGCCAACCGCGCTCGATGCGGGCACGGTGCGAGCCGTCGAGGGTGGAAGGACGATGGCGCTCGACGCCTTCACCGTCACGGTTTTGAATCCCAAGAGCGGGCTGTTCTTCGTCGCGTTCCTCCCTCAGTTCATGAACCGAAACGAGGCCCTCCTTCCGCAAGCGGTTCTTCTCGGTGTCACGTTTCTGATTCTTGCTTTCGTGAGCGTCACGCTATACGCCCTCCTCGCCTCCGGGGCGCGGGATTTCTTCGAAGCGCCCTCCGCTTCCAAGGTCCTTAACCGCATCGGCGGGGGGGCGCTCGTGGGAGCGGGGATCTTCGCGGCCGCGGCTCGCTGAGCAAACACAGCAAACCGCCGAGAGTTGCAGGGCCACCCCTTGGCTCTGATAGAATGCACTTGCCTCGCCGTGCCCTCGTTTCGTTGACGCGACCCTGGCCCCCGGGGGCCGCATCCGCGCCGGCGGCTCGCTAGGAGTCGTTATGAAAGCCATCGATCTGAAATTATTCGAGAAGCGGATCAAGCTCCGTCCCATCGAGTCCAAGGACTTCGACCAGATCATCGCCCTGCATTCCAAATGTTTTCCCGGCATGTTGAACTGGACGAAGGAGCAGCTCCAGTCCCAGATCGACACATTCCCCGAGGGACAGCTCTGCATCGAGCATCGAGGCAAGATCGTCGCCTCCTGCTCGAGTCTCATCGTCGAGTTCTCCGAGTACTCCGAGTGGCACAACTGGCAGGAGATTTCGGACAACGGTTACATCCGGAATCACGATCCCGAGGGAGACACCCTTTATGGGATGGAGATGATGGTGGACCCCGAGTACCGGGGAATGAAGCTCGCCCGCCGCCTCTACGACGAGCGAAAGGAGCTCGTGGTGGAGAGGAACCTCTATCGCATCATCATCGGGGGTCGAGTTCCCGGCTACGGCAAACATTCGAAGAAGATGACGGCGCGGGAGTACGTCGACGACGTGCTGGACAAGCGGCTCTTCGACCCCGTGCTCACCGTCCAGCTCGCCAACGGGTTCAAGCTCATGAGGCTCATCCCCGACTATCTTCCCGACGACGACGAGTCTCGGGGTTACGCCACCTTTCTCGAATGGGTCAACATCGATTGTGTGGCAGACCGCAGGAAGCGCTTCCTCCAGGTCTCTTCGGCGCGAATCACCGTGGTTCAATACGAGCTCCGGACTATCAAGAGCTTCGACGACTTCGCACAACAATGCGAGTTCTTCGTGGACGTCGCCTCCGACTACAAGTCGGATTTCGTGGTGTTCGGCGAGCTGATCACCGCGCAGCTCTTCTCGCTCATCGCTCCCGACCGGCCCGAGCTCGCTGCCAGAAAACTCGCAGAGATCACGCCGCAATATCTCGACCTTTTCACCAACCTGGCGATCCGCCACGACGTGAACATCGTCGGCGGCTCTCAACTCCTGGTCGAGGACGACTATTTGTACAACGCCGCCTATCTCTTCCGTCGCGACGGCACCCTGGAGCGGCAATACAAGATTCACATCACCCCCTCGGAGAGGCGGTGGTGGGGGGTGCAGGCGGGAGACGAGGTCGGAGTCTTCGACACTGATTGCGGCAAGGTCGCCATCTTCATCGGCTACGACATCCAGTTCCCCGAGATCGTTCGCATCGCCGTCGAGAAAGGGGCGCGAATCCTCTTCGTGCCTTTCAACACGGATTCCCGCGAGGACTACCTCCGGGTTCGAATCTGCGCCCAGGCACGCTGCATCGAGAACCACGTCTATGCCGCCATCGCCGGCTGCGTGGGAAACATGCCTTTCGTGGGCGAGGGCGACGTTCACTACGGACAGTCGGGGATATACACGCCCTGCGATTTCCTCTTCAGCCGCGACGGTGTGGCGGCGGAGTCCATGCCGAACATCGAGACCGTGGTCACTCACGACGTGGACACCGCGCTTCTGGCACGGCACCGGTTGATTGGAACGGTCCAGAACTGGAACGACCGGAGGCTCGATCTCTATCGCGTCACCTACGGAGAGGATATCGTCGCAGCGGGGGCGAAGCCGAAAGACAGGGCCCAGAGTGCTTGAGCCGGCACTCGCGGAGGCGGGGCGACGGTTCCGTCCAAACGGATCGATTCTTGAGCCTCACTTTCGTTCCTTGACCCCCCGGATGGCGCCGCGCACGAGGTTGTAGGCGGCCTGTAGCGAAAGACCATCTGGGTCGCGCTCACCCGAAGGCGTCGAGGCGATGCCAAGAGCGGCCGCCTTCTCGTACCGGAACATCTCGGTGAGCGCGTCGGCTAGCTCCTGGCTCGTGGGACCGTCAGGGACGGTGAGCGGGTGTCCCGAGACTTCTCGGGGATCGAGCACGTCCATATCGATGTGAATGTAGATGAGATCCACCAGCGAGGAAAGACGCTCCATCTGAGCGTGGATGTTCTCGGAGCGCTTGCGAATGTCGTCCACGGTGATCATCTCGATCTCGGATCGGTCGATGAGCTCCTGTTCGAGAGGATCGGTGTCCCGCACGGCTGCCATCACGATGTAGCGAGTCGGAAGTGCGGGATCGAGCCCCGACTCCATCCGGAGGTTCCTCAAGCACATGCCCGCCGATACCGCGACCGGCATCCCGCCCAGCATGCCGGAAAGAGTCGTCTCCGGAGTGTTGAAATCGCCGTGGGCATCGATGAAGACGAGCCCGACCTTTCGAGGCCGTCGCGTTGGACCTGAGTCCTGAAGTCCGCCCAGGACTCCCATTAAAGAGCTACAGTTCGCGAGCAGGCCGATCGTGAGATAACCATCGCGCTCGTTCTCGGCCACCATCTCACCGAGATGGTAATTCGCGAGCCCGAGACGATGCCACTCGCCATAGTCGTTCTCCTCTTCCGGTGTCAGCGCCACGCGGGGGATTTCTTTGACTTTGGCCCCGAGCTCCTCTAGCAGCGCGACGACTCCCCCCGCCTCGAGGTAGTCGGGCACGGGAGAGATTTCCGGAACGTTACGTGCCCCGGAGTAGGGCATTTTCACTGGCGCCACCCGGATGCGTCCGTCGGAATCTCGGTACCGGTTTTCCTGGCCCCAGCCGAGGGTCGAGACCAAGCCGAGCGTGATTACCCCTAGACCACGTAGCATTCCATC
>DASPGQ010000296.1 GCA_035620555.1 Vicinamibacteria bacterium | reverse complement strand
GAGGACCAGCCGCCCGAGACGCATCGCCGGAGAAGATAAGGCAGCGCTCGCACCCGATCAACCCGACCGCGGTTTCACGATGGCTGTCCGCCGGAGCTAAAGTCCCGATCGCCGCCCAGTGAGTCTGTCAATGCCGTCGGCGCGCGCGTATCCGATACTTCTGTCGCGACTCGATGAGGTCGAGTCCGTTGCGGACGAGGTTTCTGAGCTCGGGCGACGGGTCGAAATCGAGTGCTTCGATAAGATGCTGGTAGGCCGCCGTCGGCTCGTCGAATGCGTGAAGTTGAACGAGCCCCGCGTAGGCGTGCGCCTCCGCCGCACCCGGCCCGGTGGGATAGTCCCTCAAATGACGCTGGTAGATCGTGAGCGCCGCGCGCGGATGGCTGTTTTGCGCGAGCCAGTTCCCGAGCAGGATCGACTCGTTCGGCCCCAGAAGCCGTCGAGTCTGTTCTGACGAAAGCTCGAAGTACCTCTCGGCGGCGGTCGCGAGCTCGTTCCTACGGATCGCCTCACGGATCTCATCCGCCGGAGAGCGAGGCCCTTGACGTTGGACCCCCCGGTAGTCGGGAGGTCTCTCGGTGACGATGCGGCGATCCTTGAACCAGGCGGCGCCGAGCCCGGCGATAAAGCCACCAATGTGGGCCCCGTAGGCGACGCCGGCCCCATCAGTCTGCGAAACGACAAAGGGCAGAATGTTGTCGATGAGGATGTAAAAACCAAGAACCCACCGAGCAGGAAGGAGGATGACGTTTACGAAGAAGAAGAATATGAGGATCCGAACCTGATTGTGCGGAAACCAGATGAAATAGAAGCCGAGCACACCACTGATGGCACCCGAGGCGCCCACGAGGGGGATCGGGGAATCGCTCGCGAATAGGGCGTGGAAGAGGGTCGCCGCGACACCGGTCGTGAGGTACCAAAAGAGATACGGGACCGAGCCCAGCCGATGCTCGACGTTGTCGCCGTATATCCAGAGAAAGAGCATATTGCCGAAGAGGTGCATGAAGCCGCCGTGAAGGAACATCGCGGTGAAGATCGCGACGATCGACGGCTCGGCAGGCCGGTAGCCGTAGGAGAAGACAACCAGGTCGTAGGCCGAGACCTGTCGGGCTAGTGCGCTGAGTGGAACGCCGGGAGGAAGATTCTGGCCGATGACGTCGACGTACTCCCGGAAGCGGGGGTCCGACGGATCCGCCGCCTGAAGGCTGAGCGGAATCGTCAATAGCAGAAAGACCGCGACGTTGAGACCGATGATCGCGTAGTTGACGACGGGTGTCCCGCGAGGATTCGGCTGATCTCCAATTGGCAGGAACATGCTCTTCTCAGCTGGAGCGGACGTCCACCTCCACGGCGAGAGGGTCGATCGGATACGGAATGGAGATCCCGGCCCTAGCGACGTCGACAGTCAACCCTCGATCGACCCCGCGGAGCGAATCGCAATCATCCCCTCTCGGTAGAATCGATGAAGGCTTCTCGATCTCTGGACCGGCAAAAGACCTTTCCGCTCGGTCATCATTTCCTCCAAGAGGGTGGATGGTATCCCATCGCTGGCCCGTTAGGACACCCGGTCGGAATCGGCCGGAGAGTCGCGTTCACGGTTAATTGTGAACAGCCCAGAGAAATCGAGAACTGTCTCCGTCCATTCTCCACAATTCTTGACACCTAAGGTGGACGAGGCGACTAGCCGGTGGAGTGATTCCCCAAAGAGCGAGCCACGACCCTAGGAAGAAAGCCGCATCTAACCTGTGGCGTTGGAGGGGATCTTGGGTTATAAGGGAATATCCCCCTGGGGATCACAACCAGAGCGCTGAGAGACCGAGTCAGGAAGGTGGAATACCCGAGTCGACGGGGGGTCACGTTCCATAAGGAGACTGGCCATGGACTTGCTCAAGATCGCTCGAGTGCCAGCGGTGACGATTGGCTGCCGTGCCCAAGTGCGTGACGCCGTTCAAGCCATGACGCGTGAGAACGCAGGAGCTGTCGTCGTGGTCGAAGATGAACGGCCTCTTGGAATCTTCACCGCGAGCGACCTGCTCAAACGGGTCGTCGCCAAAGGGCTTCCCCTCGACACAACGCCGATAACGGAGGTCATGACGGCGCCGCTTACGATGGCCCGCCACGACCTGGCGTGCAAGGATGCATTGTCCCTCATGGCAAGCAGCCACATACGCCACCTTGCCATCGTCGATTCTCATGGTCGCGTCGGGGGAATGCTGACCACGCGCCATTTGCTTCGAAACATGGTCGAGTCCCTCACCCAGGAGGTTCTGTCTCTCGACTCCTACTACTGCGCCGACGGCATCGGTGGCTGAGCTTGCTCATCACCCTGCTCGGGGTGCAAGAATCTGCGAATCGGGGTTAAACTCACCGCATGGCCAAAGAGAACAAGGGACGAACGAAACAGGAGCAGGGACAAGCGAGTTTGGTGAGCAAGATTTGGCTCGCCGGGCTCGGTGCGCTCGCCGAAGCTGAAGAGCAGGGCGACAAATTCTTCAAATCTCTCGTGAAGAAGGGGAGGGCCTACGAGCCCACTCTCAAGGAACCTTTCGAGTCGGTGGGCGAGGCATTCAGGAGCTCGGTGGATGCGGCGAGCAACAAGGCGTCGGAAGGATTCAAAGAGCTCGAGGGAGCCATCGACCGCGCCCTCACATCGGCGATGAAGAAGGCGGGAATCGCGTCGAGGAAAGAAGTCGAGGCCCTCCGCAAAGAAGTCGTCAAACTGAGGCAACAGGTCAAGAAACGAGCGACGAAGAAAGCCGGTCCCCAAGGCGACGCGACCAAGGAGTCGTGACGAACCGATCGGGGGGGGCACCGGGCTCACGATCGGCGTGGCTTCTGCCGAGCCCGCTGGTCGCGATTCACTTCGCGATCAGCCGAGCTCGAGGAAAGTGCGGATCCCCGTCATCAACATCTGAACCGCCAGCGCGACCAGAAGCATTCCCATCAGCCTCTCGACCGCGATGAGCCCTCGCCGGCCCAGATAACGCGAGAGCCCGCCGGAGAAGAGGAGCACGGCGCTGGTGGCGATCCAGGCCAGCAGCAGGGCGAGGAGCCATTCGGGCCATCGGTCCGGCTCCAGATTCATGATGAGAAGCACCGAGGCGAGCGCTGACGGCCCTGCCACATAGGGCACCGCGAGCGGGACGATGAAGGGCTCGCCGCTCAATTCCTCAGCCGTCGAACCTCCCGGCCGGGGAAACACCATGCGA
>DASPGQ010000295.1 GCA_035620555.1 Vicinamibacteria bacterium | reverse complement strand
CCCGCCGATCCTCCGCGGCCTCGGCCTCGCCCGGCTGCAGGGCTGCCGCTTCGACGATTGCAGTGAACTCGGCCGGGTCCTCCTTGACGACGAGAGCCATGATGCGATCGCCAGGACAGAGGGCCTATACCTCCTCGGCGTGAGCGCGTTCTGGCGGGGCGATCTGGCTATGGCCCGCCACTGTCTCGATGGCGCTATCCAAGCCTACGACGTGTCCCGTCGCGACGAGCATCTGGCGTTGTACGCCCAAGACCCGAAGGCGGTTTGCCTCGTACGGCTGGCCTGGGTCGAACTGTGGGCCGGAGATCCCGGCCGGGCCGACGAGACAGCCCGATCCGCTCTTGAGTTGGCTATCGATCTCGATCATCTGATGACGTTGTGGTACGTCATCACTTACGCGGCGATCATCGCGGCCGAATCCGAAGATCTCGCCCGCCTCGCCGAGCTCCTCGCCGACGCCGACCTTCAATGGAAGCGCCTTTCGGAGCGCTACCTCATGGTCGTCCTGGAGGCCCTTCGGGGCTGGCTCGACGTCTGCGAGGGATCGACCGGGGGCATCGAGAAGATCGTGCGCTCGGTGGCGCGCTCGCGTACCGAAGGGGAGACCCTCCACCTGACCTACACACTCCTTCTCCTCGCCCGGGCTCGCGGCATGGTTGGCGAGTTCCGCCAGGGACGAGCCGCCACTCGCGAGGGCCTCTCGTGGTCACACGAGTGCAACCAGCGCTATCTCGAGGCCGAGCTGTGGCGAGTCGACGGGGAGCTCGCTTATCGCAGCGGAGAATCCGAAGCCGCCGCCGCTTCTCTGCGCCGTGCCGTCGACATCGCCACCGCTCAAGGGGCGGGCTGGTTGGAGCTTCGGGCGCTCCACTCCTTCGCCAGTCGATTTCCCGATCAGACACTGCGTGAGCAACTTTCGGACCTCGTCGAGACCATTCCGTCGGGCCATGATCTCCCGGCGTTCCGAGCAGCAGCTGGCCTTCTGAGCGAGTCTGGTTGAGAGGGAACGCTTCGGGAACGCCTGATGGTGCATCCTCCGCATCCAGGGCGGAACGGAGCAGAGGAGCATCCGATGAGCGACACGCTCAAAGCATTGACCGACGCGATACGGGGTCGCGTCATCACCGCCTCGGATTCTGACTACGACGACGCTCGCGTTGTCTACAATGCCATGCACGACCGCAGACCCAAAGCCGTTATCCAGTGCATGGATTCGGCCGACGTGATGGCCGCGGTCGCCGCTGCCCGTGATGGCGGCCTCCACCTGGCAATTCGTGGAGGGGGCCACAGCGTTCCCGGATTCGGCACGGTGGACGACGGTCTAGTCATCGACCTGTCGAGGATGAACAACGTGCGGGTCGACCCGGACAGGAAGGTCGCCCGCGTTGGGGGCGGCGCGACGTGGGGTGATCTCGACCATGCGACCTATCCGTTCGGCCTGGCAGCACCCGGCGGGATTATCTCGACGACCGGGGTGGGTGGCCTTACTCTGGGTGGCGGCATCGGCCACCTGACCCGCAGCGTCGGGCTCTCCATTGACAGCCTGCTGTCGGCCGATGTCGTTCTCGCCGCTGGCCGGCAGGTCACTGCGAGCAATTACCAGAACGAGGATTTGTTCTGGGCGTTGCGCGGCGGGGGCGGCAACTTCGGTGCCGTCACCAGCTTCGAGTTTCAGCTCCACGAGGTCGGTGACATCGTGGGCGGCCCGATATTCTACGAGTTCGACGATGCCGCGGCGGTCCTGCAGGGCTACCGCGAATCCATTGCCGATGCGCCCGAACAGCTCGGATGCTTTTTCGGCTGGCAGATAGCTCCTGACCTGCCGTTTATCCCCGCGGATCGCGTCGGGGATCTGTTCTGTGTGCTGGTCACTTGCTGGAACGGTCCACACGAGGAGGCCGAGCGGGTACTCCAGCCACTACGCGACGTTGCCGAAGTGAAAGCGGAGCAGATCGGCGTCATGCCGTTCCCGGCGCTCAACAGCGCCTTCGACGGCATGGTCCCGAAGGGCATGCAGCATTACTGGAAAGCAGACTTCATCACCGAGCTCACCGACGAGGCGATCGCTGCTCACATCGAGCATGGCAAAAAGACACCGCACATAAGCTCGAGCATGCATCTCCATCCGATCAACGGTGCGGCTCAACGGGTCGGTGCCGACGAGACCGCCTTCGGACATCGAGACAAGAACTTTTCCCCGGTAATTGCAGGAATATGGTCGGACCCTGCCGACAACGAGGCCAACATCAAGTGGGTGAAGGACTACTACGCAGCGATTCATCCCCACTCGGGCATCGATGGAGGGTACGTCAACTTCATGTCCAGCGACGACGACCACCGTGCGGCTGCAAACTATGGCGCCAACTACGAGCGGCTCGCGGCAGTGAAGGCGACCTATGACCCGGACAACCTCTTCCACATCAACCAGAACATCGCTCCGGCGAACGGAGTTGAGCATCATGGCTTTCGCGAGGTGCGGTGAAATGGCTGATCAATGGCTATTCAAGAGCGAAACTTACGATAACTGCAATTGCGCGGTGAATTGTGGTTGCCAGTTCAACTTGCCGAGCACCCACGGTTATTGTCAGTCAGCCTTTGTCGGCAACATCGTTGAAGGCCATTTCAACGATACGCCGCTCACGGGCCTGAACTGGGCGGCGCTTTACAAGTGGCCCGGCGAAATCAAGGGCGGGAATGGCAAGCGCCAGATCGTCATCGACGAGCATGTAGATGAAGCTCAACGGACCGCGCTGGAAACAATCATCTCGGGCGAGGCAGGCGCTCCCTTGAGCAATCTTTTCTCCGTTTTCGCGTCGACATGCTCGGAATTTTGCAAGACACTGTTCCTGCCGATCGATCTCGAGGCGAACCTGGAACTGAGGACCGCAAGGGTCCATATACCGGGCGTCATGAGGAGCACCGGCAGACCGATCAT
>DASPGQ010000294.1 GCA_035620555.1 Vicinamibacteria bacterium | reverse complement strand
GGTCGGATCCACATTTCCACGGTTCCCGCCGAAGAGGCCCCGATGGTGTACCGAACGTAATTACCCGGACCAAACACACCGGCTTGTCCAAGCCCGCTGAGACTGGGTGCAAAGAGCAGAGTGCCAACGGCACTCCCCGTCGTGGAGCCGTTGAAGTGGTCGAGGACGACGGTATTCGCGTCCGGCACGATCTCTCCAAGCGCCGCGGTTTCCTGAGCCAGAGCCAATCTGAAACCAACTGCCCAAGCGGCTAAGCATCCGGCGCGGAGTCCGCTCGATATTGGAGTAACGCTCGACGTGCGCATCGAATCCCAGTTGTTTAGAGAGTGGACGCTCTTCATCGGATCCTCCTTTTACTCTCGAGTGGGAGTGTGTCGAAAAGCTTCCATGAGGACAATTCTCCGTGTGGATTAATCCAATTGGATGAGTCTGATCCGTGAGCTAGATCAGGAACTCGAGGCCGATGCGATGTCCGTTCCCTTCAGGGTGAGACCAGCGGAGGATGGCGAGTACCGGAATCGGCGCGGGGATTTGAGGCAGCTTCAGCTCGCATCGAACGAGTGAGGGCGGTGAAGGGGATCCTGTCACGAGGACGCCTAAACCGCCGCGACTGATGTCATGGACCGTTGCTTGAATCAGCTCTGCCGGTTTCGCGGACGAACCAATCTCGTGTGAACCCGTCAGTGTTGATTCACAACGGAAGCGATAACGCGGCTCCCGCCTTCTCTCGGTGTGGCGGTCCACCAACAGACGTTAATCTACAAGACGACCGCCGGGCTAGTCTCCAAATGGCGTAGCTCCTCGTCGCGGCGCGTGAAGAGCACCCCCAGGATGCCCGACCGGGTGGTCACCCCCATCTTGACCATCGCCAGCCGGAGAAAGACCTTGACGGTATTGGGGCTGATCCCCATCCGCTGGGCAATCTCCTTGCTCGTCAGTCCCTCGACAAGGTATCCAATCGTTTCTCCCTCCCGCGGGGTGAGGTTGTACTCGATGGCAGCGCGGGTGAGATCCAATGCCCCGTTGGGGCCGCGTTCGAGGATCACCGCAGTCGCGGTTTGCGAGCTTCCGTTCGAAGGAGGCCCGAGCGCGTAGAAGCGGCAAATGTACCGTCGCCTGCCGGAGACGAACGGCCTTGGCCGGGGCTCCTCAGGACGAAGAAGGTCCGCGATTCGGTCTCTGAGTCCGCCTCTCCCGGGTAGCTGCGGGTAAGCCAGAATCTGCAGCGCCGCGGGGTTCGCGTACACGGGCCGGAGACTGGCGTCGAGAATGACGATTCCGGCGCCAGCGTGGGTCGAGATTCCCATTGGTTCACCCAAACCTAAGGGCATCGGAGGACCGGCACAAGCGGCAAAGTGCGGCGCCGTCCTTTGCCGTTCGTTCCATACCATCTTGGTCGCGCGGGAATCCCGAGGTTTTTGTGAAGGATTTGTGAAATCTTCGTCAGGCTGCGGCAAACGTTTGCCGGATCCTCAGCTCCCTTCGCTGATCGCGATATTTACTCGCTGAGCGTGAGCCCCGTACTTCACAATCCGGGAAGCGCGTTCCAGTTGAGAATGCCGTTCCACAGGAGACGATGGTCGGAATGGTTCAAGTCGCGGTGAAGGGGGTTGAAGTTGTAGACGAGCGCATGACCCGCGCCGACGGGCATGTCGAGAATCGCGGGGCGGCCGTCGAGAGCTTCGAGGTTTCGCGCGCCTCCGCTCACGAGCGTTCCTTTCCACTCGAGGACGATCGGCCTGCGATCGACGGGACCGTTCAAGCAGGACGTGCAGTAAGACATCGTGAGCCATCGCCGAGGCGCGTCATAGACGGTGTAGTTGGAGCGAAAGACGGACGGCTCGGCAGAATAGCCGTAGGCGATCGGATGATCGGTTCGAGCGAAACGCGCGCCGATTTCCGCCCCGGGAGTGGAGATTCCTGAAGCGGTGGATGGGCGGACGTTTCGGACGATGCCCGTTTGGAGGATCAAGTCGGAGCCCGTTCCGAGGGTCACGAGAACCCCTCCGTCGTCGAGAAAACTCTCGAGGTTGGCGAGCCCTCCGAAGCCGATGCCTCCGGTGATGTCGTCGGACGACACGGGCTGTCCGAGGCTGGGAAACTCCGCGGTCGCCTGGAAAGGCATGGGGCCTTCCTTCGCCTCGATGCCGTGAATCTGCCCCTGCAAGTCCAGGAGCACCGTGCCGTAGACGATAACGTCCACTTTGCTCTTCAAGCCCCCCGCACGAATCTCCCCGTCTCGGAGATATTCATACGGGATCTCTTGTTGATCCAGCGTGTATCGAATCCAGCCGATGGAGTCCGTGTCGGCCCATGGGACCCAGACACCGAGTCGTGGCGGCGGAGCGTCGTGGCGCTTCACGTCAGGAAAGCTTGCCACGCGACGAAAGTCGAGCGCGAGCTCGTCCGCGACCCCCAGGAGCGCCGCCTCCAGGCCTTCTGCCGGAGGGAGAACCCACGAGCCTTTGGGATAGTCGCGGCCGTCGACCTCGAAAGCTTCGTCGGCGATCTCGACGGGAAACGGCGCGAGTCGATAGCGCGCCGCGAGCAGGGCTTCCTGCCCGACATCGGCGAGCAGTACGACGGGTCCCGAGCCCGAGACGCTGCCTTGCACGCGGACGTCACCCGTGAGCGGATCGAGCGAGACATTCCGTATCACCGCATCGTCGACCCGCGTCACCTCGACCCCGTAGTGCACGGGAAGGGCCCACGAAACGTCGTCATACGGCTCGTGCTCGGCGTCTTCGGGAAACTGCTGCGGCTCGAGGAGGTCCACGGCGTAGTTGCGATAGGGCTGGTCGAGATCGATGACGAACGTCCCCGAGGGAAAGGTTCCTTCTGCGACGGTAAAAGGCGCTCGGGCCCGCCCGACTTCGATGTGCTGCGTCTGGAGTCGGTTGATCAACCGGGCCACGCGGCGCCGGTCCTGCTGATCATCCCGGACGACGAAGGCATAGGGATTCCCCGCCAATCCCTTCTGCCGGGAGTTGTAGCCCTTCTGATAAAAGTTGCGCAGGAGCCGCTCGGCCTGGTGAGCCGAGTAGTCGAGGATCGCGAGCGCCGCGGTCTCCGAGTAGTTGACACCGTCACGATGGGACCAGACCACGGTCTCGGGAGGCGGCGAGGGCCGATACCACTCGCGGGTGGTGGAGCGGGGGTTGATCGTGCGCGTCACCGTCTCCGCGGTTGCGTTTCCGAACGTCTCGTAGCCCCTCCCGATCGAATTGTGGTTCATCGCCACAGAATCCAGATAGTGATGACCAAAGGCTTCGCCGAAGTTCCACGTCCAGACCCCGGGCATCCCATGCGCCGACATCGCGCTCATCTCGTGGAAGCTCATCTCCAGGAACTCGCTAAGAACGATGGGATCGAGATTGGGGTTGTAGGGTCCAGTGCCGTTCCAGGTCACGAGCAGTGGGATCGCCTCGTGGAGATCGTGGACCACGGTCGGGTGGTAGTCGAAGAACATGCGGTGCACGGCCTGGCTCGACACCTGTGTTTGTTGATGCGTGTCGCGGTTCGCGTCGACGAACACGTACTTCCCCCAGTAGGGTGGGGATTGGCGCGGCAGGGCGTCGTAATCGTTTTTCCCTTTGAGGTAGCGCTCGAACCAGTCGACCATCTTGTCGCGCCCGTCCGGGTTCGAGACGGGATTGATCAGCACGACGAGCTTTTCGCGGATGTTGCGGATCATGGGCGTCTCCGATACGGCGAGTCGATAGGCGAGCTCCATCACCATGTCCGGGCTCACGCTCTCGTCCGCGTGGATGGCGGCGTTGAAGTAGTAGATCGGCCGCGCACCTCCGAGGATGACCTCCGCTTGCTCCGGCGAGGTATGCCGTGGGTCCGCGAGGAGAGCCGTCGCTTGCTTGATCTCGTCGAGGGAGCGAATGCCTTCCTCGTCGGCGATCGCCGCGAGAAGGATGTCCCGGTTCTCCTCGGTTCGCCCGATGACCTCGACATGGACACGCGGCGAAGTGCGCGCGAGCTCCTGGAAGTACCCGTAGATCTCGGATGTGCTTGCGAGCTCTCCCGCGGCGCCCGCGAGGTGGCCCAGGGTGTCGCGTGGAGACGGAACGGTGGGCGAGTCGGGCACGTAAGCGACCCAAGGGCTCACGAAACGGGGGTCCGTCGTGAAGCGCGCGATCTCCTCGACCGAGCCCGGCTCGGGGGTATCGGGTGCGTAGGAGGATTGCGCTCGGGCGAGCCCGGCAAGAGAGAGAGCGAGAACAAAGACCGTGACGTAAGCGAGGGCTCGGCACGAAGAGTCAGTCATGCGTGGTAGCTCCTGTTCTGAAGCCGGGAGGATAGGGGATCCGCCCGTAGGAAGGAAACCCGACCGAGCCATGGTTGAATCTCCCCCGCGCGGACGCTCGGTACTCTCGCCGACGGCGTTCATCGAGCTCCTTGTGAAAGGACCTTAGCACGTCGTTGGTCCAAAGGTTCAAACCGAGGGGTTGCTCTCGCCGGCGATCTTGCTCATCACGACTCTGGTCCTGAGCCTGGCCGCTTTCATCGCCTCACTCGCCGCGGCGGTGGGTGCGTGCATACGCCGTGCGGATTAGAATACGGCTGGAAAATTGGGGCGGGAATCGATCGGAGGTCACGAAATGAGTCTCGAGAAACCTCGTGTCCGGCGGCTCGCGGCGCCGGCTGCCATCGTCATCATTATGATATTGGCGCTCTTGCCGATCGGAGCGGTGGAGAGCCAGGCTCAGGAACCGCCGCCGATCGTCCAGCCGGGTGCTCCCGGCGCGCCGAGTCGCGCGATCTCCGCCGAAGAGGCCTCGAACCTCGCGGGCCTGCAATTCAGCGAAGCCGACGTCCGCTTCATGCAGGGAATGATCTCCCATCACGCCCAGGCTCTCGACATGACCGAACTTCTCGTGTCACGCAGCAACAGCGAGGCCATGCAGCAGCTCGGAAAAAGGATCGAGCTTTCCCAGGAAGACGAGATCCAGATGATGCAAGAATGGCTTCGCGAGCGGGGCCAGGAGGTGACGAGCGTGGATGCCCATCATGCCCACGGCGCCAAGTTGATGCCCGGCATGTTGACGCCCGAGGAGATGAAAGAGCTCGAGGCGGCGCGTGGAGAGAAGTTCGATGACCTTTTTCTGCGCTACATGATCAAGCACCACCAGGGTGCGCTCGACATGGTGGAGGAGCTGCTTGCGGAGCAAGGCGCAGCGCAGGACTCTCAGCTCTTCGCGTTCACGTCCGACATCACGGCCGACCAGACCATGGAGATCGACCGGATGGATGCCATGCTCGCCGGGTTCTCGCCCGATCCGCGGGCGACTCTCGCCGCCGGGTTTCGCACCGCCCGCGACGCGGTGCTGAATCTGGAGCTCGTCGCCACCCTTCCCAAGCCCGACGGCTTCTACGATCCCGAGGCTCCCGCGGGCCGCCCCCGAGAGAGCGAGGAGGACAGGCGCGCCCGGGCGCGGAGAGAAGAGCGTGAACGGGAACAGAAACAACAGCAGGCCGAGCAAGCCGCCGAGACCCCCGCCGAGACCGATGTGGCGGAACGGGCGGAACCAGAGCCAGCGAGCGAAGAAAAGGAAGGCGACGAGGAGGATTCGGTCCGACCCGGCATCCTCAATTTCGCGAACACCGATCTGGCTTTCGTACGGGGCGTGGTGATCGAGGGCAACTATCACGGGTTCAACGCGTACAACATCGAGGATCCGCGCTCGCCGCAGCTTTTGGCTTCCATCGTCTGCCCCGGCGGTCAGGGCGACGTCTCCATCTACGGAGACCTCCTGTTCATGTCCGTGCAGGACACGCGGGGGCGGCTCGACTGCGGGACACAGGGCGTGGCGGCACCGGTGAGCGAGCAGCGCTTTCGCGGCGTCCGCATCTTCGATATCACCGACCTGCGGATGCCAAGGCAGGTCGCGGCGGTGCAGACGTGCCGCGGCTCGCACACCCACACCCTGGTGAGCGACCCTGACGACGAGGGGAACATCTACGTCTACAACTCGGGCACGAGCTCGGTCCGTCCAGGAGAGGAGCTCGAGGGCTGCACCGACGCCGACCAGGATCCGAACACCGCATTGTTCAGCATCGATGTCATCCGCGTGCCCATCGACCGGCCGGAGGAGGCGCGCATCGTCAGCCGGCCCCGAATTTTCGCCGACCCCGAGACTGGTGCGATTTCCGGCCTCTGGAAGGGCGGGGATCATGGTGAGGGGACACAGAGGTCCCGCCAAACGAACCAGTGCCACGACATCACCGTGTATCCCGAGCTGGGTCTGGCCGCGGGCGCTTGCTCCGGAAACGGCATCCTCCTCGACATCTCCGATCCCGCGAATCCCGTCCGTCTGGACGCGGTCGTCGACCCGGCCTTCGCCTACTGGCACTCGGCCACGTTCAACAACGACGGGACCAAGGTTGTCTTCACGGATGAGTGGGGCGGCGGAGGACGTCCACGATGCCGAGCCTTCGATCCGGTCAATTGGGGCGCGAATGCGATCTTCGACATCGTCGACGGTAAGCTCGAGTTCCGCAGCTACTACAAGCTGCCGGCCCCACAATCGAAGGAGGAGAACTGCGTCGCGCACAACGGTTCGCTCATCCCCGTTCCCGGCCGTGACATCATGGTTCAGGCCTGGTATCAGGGCGGGATCTCGGTGTTCGATTTCACGGACTCCGAGCGGCCGGTCGAGATCGCCTTCTTCGACCGTGGACCGATCGACCCCAACGCGCTCGTGATGGGTGGCTACTGGTCCGCATATTGGTATGACGGCTTCATCTACGGCACCGAGATCGCGCGTGGCCTCGACGTTCTCGAGCTCCTCCCGAGCGAGCACATCACCCGGAACGAGATCGACGCCGCCGCGCTCGTGTCCCCGGCCGTGTTCAACGCTCAGCAGCAGCGCCGCATCGAATGGCCTGCCGACCCGGCCGTGGCGCGCGCCTACCTGGATCAGCTCGAACGCAACCGGGCCATCGCGGCGCCGCGTTCCCAGGCGCTGATGGCCGCTCTCGACCGTGCGGACGAGCTGCTTACGAGCGAGTCGAAGGACGCAGAAACCGCCCGGAAGCTCGAGGCCATCGCGGCCGAGCTGTCGAGCGAGAGCGCGTCGGCGAGCGGACGCGACCGAATGCGTCTCGAGTCGCTCGCGGAGACAGTTGAGCTTATCGCCCGAAGACTGAGCTGATCTCCGTTGCTCGCGTGCCGCGTGCCAGAGGTCCCAGTCGGTCTGGACCCCATCCAGAACTCGGGCTGCTAGGCAACCTCGAGTGGATGCACATCGCGCTCGATCTCGCTTTCCTTCTCGCGCTGGGCCACCTCGAGGTCATAGGCTGCTTGTAGGTTCATCCAGAACTCGGGCGTGCTGCCGAAGTAGCGGCCGAGCCGCAGTGCCGTGTCGGCGCTGATGCCACGCCGGCCGTTCACGATCTCGCTGATGCGTGTTACCGGAACCCTCAGGTCGCGTGCCAGGCGATTGATACTGATTTCCCGCGGCCTCATGAGATCCTCATGCAGGATCTCGCCCGGATGAACCGGTGGAAGCGCTACCTTCTTTCTAGCCATGTTCTAGAACCTCGTATCAGTGATAGTCCACGATCTCGATGTCGTAAGCGTTTCCGCTTCTCCAAACAAAGCAGATGCGAAGCCGGTCGTTGATGCGAATGCTGTGCTGCCCACGACGGTCGCCCTTGAGGGCCTCTAGCCGATTGCCGGGGAAGATGCCCAGATCCTCGAGTCGGTGGGCGGCATGCAGCTGCCTCAGTTTCCTTTGAGCTACCCTCGCGACCGATCGGAGTCTCCGCGGCACGTTTCCGGCCAGCAAGCCCTCGGCCTCCTTGTCCCGGAACGACCGGATCACCTGTTTAGGATATCACGGAACACATTAGACGGAGAACGTGATGGTGGATGCTTCGGTCGAGCCAGGTGGCACATCTGATAACTGTTCGCCCACTCCTTGCGCGATCAAAGTGACAACCGGCGATGTCTCGTCGTAACATCATCGGCGCTCATGTCCCTCGAAGCGGGCCAGAGGCTCGGCCACTATGAGATCGTCGGTCTTGGCGGTGTGGGCGGAATGGGCGAGCTCTACAAAGCGAAGGATACGAAGCTCCGTCGCGACGTCGCCATCAAAACCCTCCCGCAGGCATTCGCGGAGGATCGTGAACGTCTCGCACGGTTCGCACGAGAGGCGAAGCTTCTCGCTTCTCTAAACCATCCCAACATCGCCACGTTGTACGGGCTCGAGGATCACGACGGCCAGCCGATCCTCGTGATGGAATGGGTGGAAGGTGAGACACTCGAGGCTCGCCTTTCCCGTGGACCTTTGCCCCTCGATGAGCTGCTAGCCTTGTTCGAGCAGATGGCCAAAGGCCTCGAAGCCGCTCACGAGAAGAGCGTGATCCACCGAGACCTGAAGCCGGCGAACGTCAAGATCGCTGAGGACGGGACGGTCAAAATTCTGGACTTCGGCCTCGCGAGGCTCGCCGAGACCGACGGAGACAAGTGGGGCCAAGGCGCGTCTCAATCGCCAACCCTGACGAAGGACACCGCACTTGGCGCCATCCTTGGTACCGCTTCTTATATGAGCCCTGAGCAGGCGAAGGGCCAGAGCGTCGATCGGCGCACTGACATCTGGGCCTTCGGCAGCTGTCTCTACGAAGCGCTCAGCGGTGTTAAGGCATTTCAGGGAGAGACCTTTGCCGACGTTCTCGCCAAAACCCTCGAACGCGAGCCGGACTTCGAGGCGCTGCCCACGTCGACTCCAGCGAGCATTCGACTTCTGTTGCAAAGATGCCTGGAGAAGGACCCCAAACAGCGCTTGAGAGACATCGGCGATGCGCGTCTCGAGATTCGGGACGCATTTTCTCGGTCCGCGAGCCCGACGACGATTGCGGAGTCCCGAAAGGCAGCCCTTTCCTTCGGCGTTGCCGGCGGCCTCGCTCTCGGGTTTGCCATGGTGGGCGGACTCGAAGTTTGGAGACTAACGCGCAGCCCACACGAAGCGCCTCACCCAACTCGATTGACGCTCGAGCTTCCTAACATTGCTCCATCGGACGCGGCGATTTTCGGTTTCTCTCTTTTTGAGCTCGATATCTCTCCCGACGGCAGGCAAATCGCCTATGTGGTCCAAGGGGAGAGAGCTCGTGAGCTCCGGCTACGTTCACTGGACGAGATTTCGCCCAAACCTATTCCCAACACCGAGGGGGCGTCCGCCCCTTTCTTTTCGTCCGACGGCCAGTGGATCGGCTTTCATGCTGACGGGAAAATTAGGCGGGTTGCTCCCGATGGCTCCCAGCTCTTGAGCCTTTGCGAGGCTCCCGGCTTCGCCGGAGCGAGTTGGGGGCCGGATGACACGATCATCTTTGCTGGGAAAGAGGGTCTTTACCACGTCGCCGCGCGTGGAGGGGCAGCGAGTTTGGTAGTCGCTCCGAATTCCGCCGACGGTGAAGCCCTGCTCGGCTGGCCCAGAGTCCTGCCCGATGCCAAGCACGTCCTCGCCACAGTGCTCATGGAAGGCTCGATCGTCGACGATCCCCGGGCGCGGATTGTGGTGGTGTCTCTAGAGACCGGCGAGCGACGCATCGTGACCGAGGCAGGAAGCAATCCGCGTTATGTTCCCACGGGACACGTCGTCTTCGGATGGGGCGGAGACTTGTACGCCGTGGGCTTCGACGTCGAGCGTCTGACGACTCGTGGAACGCCCCTTCCCGTCGTTCAGGGTGTCCGCTCCGACCCGTTTATCGGCACCGACTTTGCCGTCTCCGATGAAGGTTCACTCGTCTATGCGCGCGCCCCCGCTCTGGGATCTCCTGCGAGCCTCCACTGGGCCGATCGACAGGGTCGGAGGGGACCATTCGGCGAAGAGCTTCGACGTTTTCGCTTTCCGCGCCTTTCGCCTGACGGTCGGCTCCTGGCGGTCGCCATCGGAGCGCCAGGACGTTCCGACATCTGGGTCTACGATCTCAACGTTGAGCCACCAGTAGCGCGCCGCCTGACCTCTGAGGGAAACAACTCGGTGCCCGTTTGGACACCCGACGGTCGCGAGCTCTACTTCACGAATGCCGGCAACATGATGGCCGTAGCGACCGTGGCCCGCGGCCGAGAGCTTTCCTTCGGTACGCCTCAAGCGTTGTTCGATGGATTCCTTCAGGGCGGCGGACCTCGAAGCTACGACGTGGCCCCCGACGGCCGATTTCTCGTTGTCGTCGGCGACACCGAAGTGCCCCCACGAGACGAGCTCGTGATCGTCCTCGACTGGTTCGAGGAGCTCGAGCGACAAGTGCCGAGTGGGAGCTGAACGCAGATTCGGGATCGAGACGTGTTACAGAGGGTGCGCAAGGGAGGAGAGCCTTCAGCACCCTCCACGGCTACTCGTTCCCCGGAATACGCAGCCGGGGAAGTGTCCAATTCTCGAGAGCTAGCCCTTCACACGACCGAACTCGGCGGTGTTATTCGTGACGAGTGTTAGCCCGAGACTTCGGGCGTGACTGGCAATGAAGAAACCATTGGCTCCGATCAACTTGTCGCACTTATTGAGGTCCGATCGAATCTGGGCGTAGTGGGTGGCTGTGGCTTCGGGAAAATCGAGTACCTCGACGTAAGGGAAGAACGCCTGAAGTGCCGCCTCATCTTGCGTTCGGCGCGGTCTCGAGTGGCATGCATCTTTGTCCGCCGGGAAATCTTCGCGGCGACTGGAGCCCGATCTCTTTCGAGCGTCCCAGAGAGCTCAAACGTCGTGTTGCATGGCCCAAAGAGCAGCAGCCGCCCGCGTCGAGACACCGATCTTGTTATAGATATGCTGGATGTGGTGATCGGTGGTCTTCGGCGAGATGTGCAGCCGCTCGGCGATCGACCGCGTGGTCAGCCCCCTCGCCGCGAGGCGCAGCACATCGACTTCACGGCGGGAGAGGCCCCCCGGGTGTTGCGCTCTGATTGATCGACGTGCCTCGGGCCCGCCGTGGCCCGAAGCGATGAGCACGGCGTCGGTCGCGCGTAGCTCGAGGACTCCCTGGGATGCGAGCCGTCGAAGCTCCTTTGCGGCGTCCTCGCCCGAGAACGGCGGGCGGTCGGCCCGCTCGGCTGTCAGTCCGACGTAAACGTCGACGGCAGCGAGCACCCCCGCCCCCGGATCGATGCCATCGGCCTGCAGACGTTTGTGGTAGCCGGACCCGTCCGCCTTCTCGTGATGGGCGCATGCCAGCGGGTTCAGTGCCGCCAGTGCCGGTGAGCGGCGCAGCATCTGTTCGGTGAGCATCGGGTGGAGCTCCACCCGATCGAACTCCGAGCGAGTCAAGGTAGCGGGCTTGTCCCAGATCGAGTTCGGGACGCCGGTCGTGCCGAAGTCGTGAACCAGCGCGGCCCGGCGGAGCGTGATGATAGCCTCTTCGTTGAGCTCGAGCACCCGGCCGGCCTCCACGGCGAGCTCGGCGCATCGACGGCTGTGACCGGCCATGTAAGGTGATTTCAGATCGATGAAATCCGCCGCCACCGTCAGGGCGTCGTCGAGCTCGGTGCCGTCCAGCCTGCGGCGTGGCGTCGGCTCGAGCTCGAGCACGGCGTCCCACGGCTCGATCGTGTCGAGCCGTTCGAACCAACCACGCCCCTGCTCGACGAACAAGTCGGCGAGCTCCGGATCGTAGGTGCGGTCGCGACGTTTGGAGGCCGCATCCAGCGCCTCAGCCGGTGAGAACAGCCGGCCAATCGCTTCCATGTCGTGGCTCAGGTGCACGATGCGCATCGCAAGCGGGATCGCCTCGCCGCGGGCGCCGGTCGGAAAGCCGTTCCCGTTCCATCGCTCGAAGGTGAAGCGCAAGGCGTCGCGAACGCGGGGGCCGAAATCGAGCCGCTGCGCCAGCATGTCGCCGACTTCGCACCCCGACGCGAAGTTGTGCACCGCCCACTCGTGGGCCCCCTGTTGGATCATTTGAGCGACCTGTTCACGCTCTTCCGGAGGGCGGCCGGCGGTCGCGAAGGCCAGGACGTCGCGCATGACCTCGGCGGGATTCGCGGCATCGTGGATCAGGGTCTGGGCGCGAATGGCGATCTCATCGCCGAAGATCGTGGCCACCTCGTGCGCGTGTCCGGTGCAGCCGATATACCGTAGAAGTGCAACCCAGTAAACGGTTTCTCGCAGCTCCTTGTCGAATCCTCCCGCCTCGCATATCCAGGTCCCGAGGAGACACGACCGGAGTTGGGATTCGAGCGGCTGGCCGAAAGCGTTGTCCTGTGCCAGCGCCAACGTGGCGACGAGCTCCCCGAGCCGGAGGGGTGCGGCAGAAATAGGCCGATCTCCCGATGCGGGCCGCACGGGCCGGATCCTACCATGGACACTAACAAGTTCGACCGATCGTGAAACGAGGCCAAAGTACTTGAAAAGGAGAAAATGCCATGGCGAAATCGTCGACTCAATCCAACAAGGCCATCAAGGTAGGAGTCATCACGGACCAGACGGGTGTCACTAGCGTTCGGGGGGATCGCCAACGCGAACGTGGCCAAGATGGTGGAGCGCGTGCTGGAGATGAGGTAAACGGAGAGGCAGCGGCATATCCTGAAGATGGCGGGGCGCGACGTCGCAAGGTCGGAAATCTTATGACTCGAGGAAGCATTCAATGGGCGGAGGGAGCGTCCAACAAACCATTGGTGGCCGACGATTTCAAGTCGAGCTGACGCGTCGGCATCGTAATTTTTGCGGGCTCCGGCCGAAAGCGCTTGGATCGCGTCAGATTCCCAATCGCTATCGCGCTCATTCACAAGTAGTTGCCACCAAGCCTCGAGAGCACATGCATGGCATCTGGTTTGCTAGTTCCCAAACGCGCGACTCGTATGCCTAGCGACGGGAGATTACGCAGACTGGCTAGTCAGCTCTCGAGAGGGGGCTCTCTACCCGCAGCTCTTCCCTGGCGTCGCTTGTCATGGCCCGGAGTTTCGATCCTTCCCACCCGGCCCCAACTTGTCTCATCAAAGGAGCGTTATCGATGGAACCCATGTTTTTGCCCGACGTCGAAGAGCACGAGGATGACGGCCCACGCGGTGACGCCATCCGTGCCATGAGCGCCGCGGGCGTCCCCGTTCCCCAGATTCTTCACCTATTCGCCTTCAAACCGGATCGCACCGATCATCTCTCCCGGTTCACCCAAGGGGTGATGCGCGGTCCTTCCCCGCTATCACCCGGCCAGCGAGAGCTCATCGCCGCGTTCACCTCGAGGCGGAACGAGTGCCCCTTCTGAATTGGCTCCCACGCCGCGGTCGCGGCGGAGCTTCTCGGAGACAGGGCGCTCGTGGATGCCGTCCTCGAGGACCACTGGTCCTCTCCCCTCTCGGATAAAGAAAAGGCGCTGTTCGATCTCGTCGAAAAAGCCAACCGGGTATCGAATCAGATTCGCAGAGAGGACCTCGATCGTGCCCGGAGCGCGGGATGGACCGACGAGGCGCTCTACGACGCCATCACCGTTTGTGCTCTCTTCAACTTCTACAACCTGTGGATCGATGCCACGGGTGTCCACGAAATGCCGGCGGCCGGCTATGAGGCCTCGGGAAAGCGTCTCGCGACCGAGGGCTACGCGCCAATGAACGGGAAGGACTGACTCGTTGCGGCTCTCCCACTCGGTCTAGCCGCCGAGCAAGGCGAGCCAGGCC
>DASPGQ010000293.1 GCA_035620555.1 Vicinamibacteria bacterium | reverse complement strand
GGATTATCCGAAGGCGAGCTTCTCCTGCGGGTCACGGCCCGCGGCACGGGGGCGGCTCTCATCGGGCCCCGGGAGACCGTGAACGACACCGTGCTTCCGGTTCGACTCACGGCTCCGGCGCTGGGTCTCACTTCCAGCCAGAACTATGCCGCGCAGGGAGGAAGCGGAGTTGTCGTGTACCGCGTGGCCGACGTCGTCCTCGAGGAGGGTGGCCGCGACGGAGTGGAGGCGGGGAGCTGGTTCTTCCGCGGGTATCCGCTTCCCGGAGGCCTGGCCACCGAGCGCTTCGCGCTTTACGGAGTTCCGTACGACCTCCCGGATGATTCGAAGATCCGACTCGTCGCCTCGGACTCTTTTGGGAACACGAGCTCGATCGCGTTTATCGAGCGTTTCTTTCCCCGTCCTCTAAAGAGCGACACGATCCAGCTTTCGGTCGAGTTCATGGAGAAAGTGGTGCCGGAGATTCTCTCGCAGACGCCGGAGCTTTCTGACCGCGGGGATCTGCTCCAGAACTACCTGGCCATCAACGGCGAGTTGCGCGCCCGCAACACTCAGACCCTGCGCGAGCTGGGAAGCCGGTCCCGCCCGAGCTTTCTTTGGACCGGTCCGTTCGACCAGCTCCCCAATAGCCAGGTCACGTCCGCTTTCGCCGACCGCCGCACCTACCGCTTCGAAGGCCGGGAGGTGGACCGCCAGGACCACCTGGGATTCGATCTGGCCTCGGTGCGGGGCGCCCCCGTTCCCGCCGCGAACCGCGGCGTGGTCGTCCTTGCCCGATATCTGGGCATCTACGGGAACACCGTGGTGGTCGACCACGGCTTCGGCCTCATGAGCCTCTACAGTCACCTTTCCGCGATCGAGGTCACGGAAAACCAGGAGGTGGAGAAGGCCCATGTGTTGGGACGCACCGGGCAGACCGGACTCGCCGGTGGCGATCACCTCCACTTCACTCTCCTGGTGCAGGGTCTGGCCGTCAATCCCATCGAGTGGTGGGACCCGGCCTGGATCCGGGACCGGATCACTGCGAAGCTCGATGGGGGAGATACCGGCTCGTAGTGGACGGGCGCGAACGGAGCCGGACAGCGACTCCGGTGGTTCGTGATCGGCCCGGAGTGGCGCTACTCGGTGCGGAGCGCTTCCGTCGGATCGACGCGCGCCGCCCGGAGAGCGGGTAACGCGCAGGCCGAAAGCGCCAGGATCGCGACGATGCCACCCGCGATGAGGTATGTCGGCGCATCACCGGGTCGGACGCCGAACAGAAGAGATTCGAGCCCGCGCGCGGCGGCGTAACCGACAGCGATACCCGCCGAGGCTCCGGCGGCGGTCAAGACCGCCGCCTGCCGCATCACCATGGCGACGATCCCGGACACCGGGGCGCCGAGGGCGATGCGAAGGCCGAGCTCGCCCCGCCGCTGCGATACCGAGAAGGCGAGAAGCCCGTAGAGGCCGATGCCGGACAATGTCAGCGACAGCGCGGTGAACGCACCCAGCAAGCCGACCTGGACTCGTCGCGGCGTCGTCTGCTCACCGACGACTTCGGCGAGCGTACGAACCTTTCCCACCGGCAGCTCGGCGTCCGCCCGGCGGACTATCCGCCGAACCTCCGCGACCAGCGTCTCTCCAGACGCGGCCGCCCGCAGCACGAGCTCTTTCGGGACGTAGCCGATGAGGCTCCCGTCCGGCACTTGCCGGTACGGCAGGTATACCTGAGGCTCGCTCGGGCGCTCGAGGCCGCGTACGCGGATGTCGCCCACGACGCCCGCTACCTCTCGCTCGGCGAATCCGAACTCGAAGCGTTTGCCGAGCGGATCCTCATCGGGCCAGAAACGCTCGACGAATGATTCACTCACGACGGCGACGTAGCGTGCCGTCCCATTGTCGCGCTCGTCGAAGTCACGCCCGGCTCGCAGGGGAATGCCCATCGTCGCGAAGAACCCCGGAGTGACGAACCGAAGACTGGCGGTCCATGGACCCTGTCGTCCCGATCCGCCCGTCTCTTCGCGTCCCGGAATCTTGACCGGCCAGATGCCTCCCCCGATTTCCATCGGGAGATAGCTCGTGAAGGC
The DNA here is from genome assembly GCA_035620555.1 of Vicinamibacteria bacterium. Lineage (NCBI taxonomy): Bacteria > Pseudomonadati > Acidobacteriota > Vicinamibacteria > Vicinamibacteria bacterium. Next base: position 7,175 of record DASPGQ010000293.1, on the reverse strand, counting down.
CGCGTGAGAGACTCCCGGCAGGGCTCGCGTCTCGGTCAGAATGCGGTCGTAGAGCGCAGCCCGGCGAGCCGTCTCTTGATAGGCGGTCCAGGCCACGGGCGTTTGGACGGCGAGGACATCCTCGGTGCGGAAACCCGGATCCTGCGACGAGACCCGAACGAGAGCACGCATCAGTAGGCCCGAGGTCGTCAACAGCACGACGGTCGCCATCACCTGTACCGCCACCAGCAGCGAGCGAAGCCGCTGTCGGCGGCCGCCGATGCCGGCGCGAACGCCCTCGCGAAGTCCGGAGAGCTCCATGCCGCGACGTCCACGCATTGCCGGGAGCACTCCAAATCCGATGCCGGTGACACCGGTGACCAGGACGGCGAACCATAGCACCCGAGCGTCGGCCGCCGACGGTTCTCCCACGGGGAGGCTCGCGGGCACGAGCCGAACCAGATGGGGCACGACCGCGTTGGCGGACAGCAACCCGATGAACCCTCCGAGCCCGGCGAGCGCCAGGTTCTCGGTGAGCAGCTGGCGGACGAGACGCTCGCGGCCGGCCCCCATCGCGGTGCGGACCGCCAGTTCCTTGTCCCGCTCTAGACCGCGCGCCAGGAGAAGACTCGCGAGGTTGGTGCAGGCGATCAGGAGAACGCAAACCGAAGCGCCGGCGAGACCCCAGAGCATCAGTCGTGCATCTCTGGGAACGTCGTCTCGCAGGCGAATCATCGTCACCGAGACGTCCTGGTTGGTCTCGGGATACTCTTCCTCGAGCCGCGCCGCGACGAGGGTGAGCTCGGAGCGCGCCTCTTCGAGAGTGTGGCCCGCTTCGAGTCGAGCGAGACCGTAGAGATAGTTGTTGTTGCGGTCCTCGAAGTCATCCGGCCCGAAGCGTGCCGTGGTCCATAGGTCGCTGTCGCGTGCGGGATAGGTGAAGTCTTGCGGCATGACCCCGACGACCTCGTAGGGCGTGCCGTCGAGACGTACCGTTCTCCCCAGCACCGGCTCGCCGCCGAAGAGGCTCTGCCACAGCCGGTAGCTGAGGACGGCCACGGGCTCGGCGCTCTCACGATCGTCGGCGCCGTCCAGGACGCGGCCGAGCAAGGGCTCGGCGCCGAGAGTGACAAAGAACTCGCCCGTGACCGCGACGCCCCGAACCCGCAACGGCTCGCCTTCGCCGACGAGGTTGACCGGATTGAAGTAGTACGCGGCGAAGGTCTCGAGCGAGCGGGCGCGGCTCTTCAAGTCCCGGTAGTTCGCGGGAGAGAGCTCCATCCGGGAATACTGCGGCACGGCCTCCCACAGCTTCACGAGACGCTCGGCGCCGGCGTAGGGAAGCTGCCGCAGCAGCACCCGGTCGGTAAGCGTGAACACGGTCGTGGTCACGCCGATTCCGAGCGCGGACACGGCGATCGCGGTCACGACGAAACCGGGAGAGCGAGCGAGGGACCGTCGCATGTAGCCAAGGTCCTGGCGCAGCAGATCCCAGTGAGCTCCGGCGGCGGAAGTGAGGGCGTCGGTAACGACGTCGAGCCAGAACGCGAGCGTACCGAAAACGCCGCTCGCTTGCCTGTTGCCGTCGGCAACGATCCGTCTCATCTCGTCCGCGTATTCCGCGCGGAAGGCGGCCGGGTACAGATAAAGGAGCAGCTCGTGAACGCGTTTCATCGGGGTGTCACACGCCGCGAGGCGCGAGCCCCCGCGCGCGAGCGAGCGCGACCAGTCCCGCCAACCGTCTGGACTCCGCCCTGGCGACGGCACGGCCGAGCGGCGTGATCCGGTAGTAGCGCCGCCTTTCGTCGTCGTCCTCCGGGGCGGGTCGCTCTCGGGCTTCGACGATAAACCCTTGGTCCAGCATCCGTTGGAGAGAGCGATAGAGCGTCCCCGCCCCGAGGCGGAATCTTCCCTGCGTCCGCGCCGCAACGTCCTGTAGGATGGCGTACCCGTGTCGGTCGCAATCCGCGAGCGCGGTGAGGATGTGAAACGTTGCCTCCGGCAGAGGAAGCATCGATTCGAGTCTCTCGGCGTCGTATTTCATGCCCCGGAGTATATATCCATTGAGAATATAGTGCCAACGGTTATATCCGTGTCGCAGTGTGGACCCACCGTCGCCCGCCAAGTCGGCCACCTCGACGAGGATCCGCCATCGGGGTTAAATTAGACTGGGCCCGAGGGTCCTGGCATCTTTTATGGTCATGGTCGCGGCGCGCACGATTCTCGTGGGAGCTCTTCTCTGGCTCGGCACCCTCGCGGGAGCACAGGAGCGGCCGACGTTCGAGGACGTCATCACCCGAGCGGTCGAAGCGGAGAGAGAGGGACAGCTCGAGAAGGCCGCTGCCGCATTCGAGGAAGCTTCCCGCCTGAAGCCGGACCACCCCCGAGTTCACTACAGTTTGGCCTGGGTCCGACTCCAGCAAGGACTGCTCGGCGACGCTCTGGCGTCCGTGAATCGGGCGCTCGCTCTCGATGCCGAGGAGCCTGTCTTCTATCTGCTCCAGGGCGAGATCTTCATCGCTCTGGGAAACCTGGCGGAGGCGGAGCGGGCCTACCTCGGGGCTCTCGGCGTCGAACCGAAGTCGGGGGAAGCCTATCTCGCGCTCGCCGACTTGTATCTGACGACCGAGCAGTTCGACAAATCGACCCAGGCTCTGCGTTCCTATCTGGAGATTCACCCCGAGGATACCGAGGCTCTCTATCATCTCGCCGGCGTTCTGAGCGGTCACCGGAAGAGGGAAGAGGCTCTCTCGTTCTTCAATCGCGTGCTCGAGAAGAAGCCCGATCACGCGCTCGCCTGGTATCACAAAGGGCATCTCGAGGCGCAGGCTCCCGAGACGATGGACGACGCCCTCGCGAGCTACGAGAGGTCTCTCGAGCTCGATCCCAACTATGCGCTCACTCATTACGAGTACGGAGCGCTTCTGGAGAAGCTCGGGCGGAAGCAGGAGGCGATTGCCGCCTTCGAGAAAGCGCTCGCGCTGGCGCCGGAGCTGTCGGAAGCGACCTACGCGCTCGGGAATTTGCTCAGCCGTGAGGGGAGAACCGAGGAAGCGGAGGGATACCTCGAACGCTTCAAGGCCCAGCGGGACGCCGAAGCGCGGAAGGAGTCCCAGCTGAGGCGAGCGGTCGCGGCGCTCGGGAGCGGACGGAAGCTTCTCGAGGAGAATCGAATCGAGGAAGCGGTCGGCGCGTTTCTCGAGATGACCGATCTCGATCCGACGAGCCACCAAGGTTATTCCTACCTCGCCAAGTGCTATCGCTCGCTCGGGCAGCTCAATGTGGCGATCGGCTACATCCGGCGGGCCATCGAGCTCGCCCCGGGGGCCGCGGAATATCCTTACCTCCTGTCCCTGTTCCTTCGGGATCGGGGGGATCTCGCCGGCTCTCTCGAGGCGGCGCGACGGGCCGTGGCCCTTGGCCCGAGCAATAGTCTGGTCCACAATGCGCTCGGAGTCGTCCTGGACGACGTGGGAGATCACGCCGGAGCCGCGGCGGCTTTCGAGAAGGCTCTCGAGCTCGACCCCGAGAACCCCGCCTTCAGTTTGAACCTGGCGAGCGCCTACGAACGACTCGGCGAGGCGGCAAAGAGTGCCTCCGCTATGGAGCGTTATCGGCAGCAGATGGCGGAGCCCCGCTGAGTCCCGGAGTGCAGTTCATTCCGCTTTCCTCGATCGTTTTCTTCGTCATGGCCTCGCCCCCGCAGCTCGTCGAACGACCCCCACTCGACTTTCGCCACCTCGCCGGGACGAAGGACAAGCCGTACATCGTGGACACCATGGGTTCGGGGCTCGCTCTTTTCGACTACGACCTGGACTCCGACCTCGATGTGTACTTCGTGAGCGGCTCGACTCTGGAGCGGCTCGGCCGGGGGGAGCCGGGAGAGACCAATCGTCTCTTCCGCAACGACGGTGATTTTAATTTCACCGATGTCACTGAGATTTCGGGAATCGGAGATCGGGGTTTCGGTCAAGGGGTTGCGGTCGCTGACGTCGATAACGACGGCGACGAAGACGTCTACGTAACGAATTATGGTCCAAACGTCTTGTACCGGAATCGCGGCGATGGCACGTTCTCACCATTTACCGCCGGGGTCGAGGACGAGAGGTGGGGGACGAGCGCCGCGTTCGGCGACATCGACAACGACGGATACGTCGACCTCTATGTCTGCAACTACCTGGAGTTCGACCGCGAGCTTCTTGATCGGCTCATTTCGAGACAGTTCTGCGAATGGAAGGGGCTGAAGGTGCAATGCGGCCCGAGGGGCTTCGGATACGACTCCGGCGCTCTCTACCACAATCGTGGCGATGGCACCTTCGAGGACTGGACGGAGAGGGCCGGCGTCGAGAACCGCGAAACCTATCCGCTGGGAGTGGTGTTCTCGGATCTGGATCGGGACGGTGACCAGGACCTCTACGTGGCGACGGACACGACGCTCAATCTGCTATTCGAGAACCGGGGCGACGGCACGTTCGCGGACCGATCGCTTCTCTCCGGGACCGGGCTTTCAGGAAACGGGAAGGAACAGGCGGGAATGGGGGTCGACGCGGGAGACGTGAACGGAGATGGGCAGTTCGACCTCTTCGTCACCAACTTCTCCGACGACACCAACACGCTCTATCTCAACCAGGGGGGATTGCGCTTCGTCGATGCGTCGGACGTGGCCAATCTGATGGTGCCGAGCCTTCCCTATCTGGGGTGGAGCACGCGGTTGGCCGATTTGGATTCTGACGGGGATCTGGATCTCTTCGTCGTGAACGGACACGTCTACCCCCAGGTGGACGAGGCGAATATCGGGGAGAGCTTTCGTCAGCCAATGGCAGTTTTCTTGAACCGTGGCGACGGCACGTTCGAGGACGCGAGCCGGTCGTTCGGTACCGCGCTCGCGAAGCCGCGATCCTCGAGGGGCGCTGCCCTGGGCGATCTGGACTCCGACCTCCGCCAGGACATCGTGGTGAACGTGATGGATGACGCACCGGTTCTGCTGCGGAACGAGATTCCCGGAGCGGAAGGAGCGGTGGTGCTTCGGCTCGTGGGTCGGTCGGGGAACCGGGACGGTCTCGGCGCCCTCGTCCGCGCCCGCATCGGCGATCGATGGGCCGTTCACGAGGTGCGTGGCGACCGCGGGTACCTCTCCCACAGCGACCCCCGGGTGTATCTGGGTTTGGGGACGGCGAGCCGCGTCGACGAAATCCGGATTCAGTGGCCAGGAGGCGGGGAGGAAACTCTGGAGGGACTCGCACCCGGTTCCTACGTCCTTCTCGAAGGGGAGGGGATGGTGATGCAGGAGAGCAGGTAGCAGCCTAGCTGAGGCGCTCAAGCCGCGAAGTCATTCTCGGATCCGATCACCCACACCCTGGGTTGTTGGGGGATTCTCGTTACGAAGGCGTTCTTGCTCTTGACGCGCTTCGAAAACTCGGCTGAAGTATAAACGGTGGGGGTCACTTGGCGCCCGAGCTCGCGGCTAACGCGTTCGAGCGCTACAAAGACCTCTCCGTGGGTCAAGCTGTCGCTGATTACCATCAGATCGATATCGCTCTGCGAACGGTCTTGCTTTTTGGCAACCGACCCGTAGACAAAGGCAGCCTTGATTTGAGTTGCAATCGGTAAAAGGCCGTTTCGCAACGGTTCAGCCAGTCCCACGGTCTTCTGGATGATCGCACGCAGTTCGGAGAAAAGCGGCGATTCCGGATTCGCCTGGTAGTGCTTCTGGTGCCCGACGCGGCGTGCCGCAACGAGCCCACTCCTTTCGAGGCGAGCCAGCTCTCGCTGAACGGCACCCGAGCCGATTCCCGCGCGGCGTATGAGTTCGGATGCGTAGAAACTGCGGTCCGGTTGGCCGAACAAGACGCCCAGCACGCGCTGCTGCGTTTTCGTGAGTATGGCATCGGCCAGACTGCTGCGCCGCCCAGAAGGTCGAATGCGTATCGATGTCCTACCCAATATGGGTATGATTATACCCAATTTGGGCAGACTTTATCTTGCACGCCGGTGAATTTGAAGCTCCAGAGGTGCCAGCCCCGCGCTTCGACATGCCGCCCATGGTGAACGCATTTACAGGGTCGGCCCGCTAGGCGAGTGCTGAATGACGGCGAACCCGTCACAGGTTATCGAAGGAAGTCCATGGTTTGGTCCGCGCCGACCGATCGAATAGATCCCAGAACTTCCGACTATTCGAGAGAATCAGGGCTTCGAGATCCGTCTCCTCATCGACGGGAATGAGTAGGGCCCGAACCGTTCCATTCTTGGTGATGAGTACCGGTCCGCTTTCGGGCAGATCTTCGATGACTTTGCTGAGGTTGTTCTTGACTTCGCGGAGGGTTTGGGTTTTCACAGCTCAAACTCCTCACCGCCTATCAGTGCGGTGACCGCCGCCCGCGTGGTTGGGGTGCCCGATTGGGCACCCCATGCATCAGCGATTACGTTTTTGGCTCCCACAGCCCGAACACGGCACCGTCTGGGTCTGCGATGACGCTGAACGCGCCCATCTCCGGTACCTCGGTGATCGGCTGCACGACCTTGCCACCGAGTTTTTCGGCTTGCTTCGTCGAAGCCGCGAGGTCATCGACCAGAATGTAGGCGAGCCAGTGAGAGGGTGCGCCCGGAGCGGGGTTCTTCATGATTCCGCCACCGGTCCCCTCGCCGACTTGAATCATCGTGTAGGTGTTCTCACCCATCGGCATGTCCTCGAGCTTCCACGACAGCAGGCCCGTGTAGAACTTCTTTGCCTTTTCTGGGTCTTTCGTGTGCAACTCGACATGAACAAAAGGATTCGCCACGATTGCCTCCATTCTTGAAGAAACTCTAACCGTCCGAATGACGATCGAGCTCCTCCCGTTCTGGCCCCCTCCGAAGCGACGAGGATATCACGGTCGCGATAGCAGGGTGATGACGCGTTCTGATCACCTCTTTCCTGCGAGGAACTCGTCCACCCGGCCGGGCATGAAGCTCGCGGTGCTGAAGGCATGAGGCAGCGATTCCTCGAACGTCGTGAGCCGGAAGTGCCCGTTCCCGTCAGTCAGGATGAGGCGAATCGGGGGCCGTCCTTGCTTGACGTTGAAGCTCGAGAACTCGTAGCCGTACTGGCGGTCGCGGTAGCTCACCCGCGGCCAGGTGCCCTTTTCTCCCGCGACCACGACCGCTTCGAGGAAGTAGTCCCTCTCCGTTGCCGCCTGTTGCAAGAGACCGCCGATGGG
>DASPGQ010000292.1 GCA_035620555.1 Vicinamibacteria bacterium | reverse complement strand
TGGGAACGGCCGCTTACATGAGCCCCGAGCAGGCTCGGGTGAAGGCGGTCGACGCGCACGCTAAACCGACGACTCGTCCATTCTTCAAACGGCAAAAATCGAAGCCCGAACGTTGTCGTTATGATGAATTCACTTTGTCGGGGCGAAGTAGGTTCGTCGAGCCAGGATCCGGAACGACGTTGAGACGTGTCACCGGGCAGGCTGCTCCACCTCGTCCGGACGAGGTCCTATAAGTTTCTTGGTTGCAATGTTTTCAGACCAGGCCGTCCGGACGAGTCTACCTGTCACGAGCCCCCCAGGACCTCGACAACAGGACACGAATGCGTCAAACTTGAGCTGAAATCTCATTGATAGTATAAAAAACGCAGCATAAATGACATCAGTACCAAGATTTTTCCAGGATCCAGGCACGAGCTTCTTCCTTTTCGGACCCCGTGGTACCGGAAAGTCCACCTGGCTACGGCAGCACTTCGAAGACCCAATCTGGATAGACCTTCTGGATCCCGAGCAACACCGTCGCTATCTCGCCCGCCCTGAGCGCCTCCGCGGCCGCATCGCCGCCGAGCCTTCGAAGCGAATCGTCGTGGTCGACGAGATACAGAAGGTTCCGAGCCTGCTCGACGTCATTCACCAGGAGATCGAGACCGAGCGCGCGCCGAGGTTCGTGCTCACCGGCTCCAGCGCGCGCAAACTGAGGCGCACGGGTGTCGATCTTCTCGCCGGACGGGCAATACTACGCTCTCTACATCCCTTCATGGCTTCTGAATTGGGGTCGCGGTTCGATCTCGATGCCGCTCTCGTTCGCGGTCTCGTGCCCCTCGTCTGGGATTCGGACCGTCCCGACGACGTTCTCAGGACTTACGTAGCAGCCTACGTCAAAGAAGAGGTACAAAACGAAGGGATTGTTCGCCGTCTCGACGCTTTCAATCGTTTTTTGGAGGCGATCAGTTTCTCGCACGCCGGCGTCATCAACGTAAGCGAAGTCTCGCGCGAAAGCGAAGTAAATCGAAACACGGTCGAATCCTATGTGGGCGTTCTCGAAGACTTGCTGCTCGCTTTTCGTGTTCCCGTTTTCACGAAACGGGCGAAACGGAAGCTCACGTCTCACCCAAAGTTCTTCTGGTTCGATGCCGGTGTATTCCAATCGATCCGACCTCGAGGCCCACTCGACATGCCCGAAGAGATCGGTGGTGCCGCTCTCGAAGGTCTCGTCGCTCAGCATCTACGCGCGTGGATCGACTATTCCGGCACCGACTTCGAACTGAGCTTTTGGCGGACGAAGTCCGGGTCGGAAGTCGATTTCGTCGTCTACGGCGCGGACGGCTTTTACGCGATCGAGGTCAAGCACCGGGCCACCATCCGTCGGTCGGACTTGCGCCCCCTGAGATCTTTTCTTTCGGACTACCCCGAAGCAGCGGGGCGTCTCTTGTATCGCGGGTCCGAGCGCATCGTGATCGACGACATTCTTTGTGTTCCGGTGGACGAGTTCCTGCGCGAGTTGACACCGAATCGACCACCTCCCTAGTTGGTGGGCACTCGCGCCTTCAGCTCTTCGAACCAGTGCTCCACGACAACGATCCGGAACGGTCTCGCATCAGCGGCCGCGTCACCCGCCGTGACCATCAAGAATCGCTCGCCGTCCGGCGCGACGTCGTAGGTGCGGCGTGAGAGAAAGAAGTAGTAGTCGTCCTCGAACAGCGACGTCGGCTGGCCCACGCTGAACGTGGGAGACGTGTCAATCGGTACGGCCATCATGCCATTGGCGGAACGATAGAACAGCTCGCGTCCGTCTCGGGACCAGACTGGCTGCCTGCCGCCATCGGTGGAAATGGTGACGCGTTGGCCGAGCCGGGGGAACCGTTGCGCGTAGATCTCTTCCCGCCCACTCTGGTCAGACTCGTACGCGATCCACATACCGTCGGGCGAGATAGCAGGCACCTGTTCCATGAACTCCCCGGCGATGAGCGGCGTCGGCGTTCCGTCGCCACCAACTGACAACAGGCCGATGTCCGTCGAGACGTTTACGATCCAGAACGCGAGTGTCGTTCCGTCGGCAGACCAGGCCGAGGGCCCCACCATGGCGGTCCCGGCATCGACGCTCATGAGCCGATCGGCCTCACCCGTACCATCCGCGGACTTCCAGAAGATGCCGCCCTCGATTGCGCCGGCCGATCCGTAGACGACTCCCGTGCCGTCGGGCGTCCAGAGGGGGTTCGCCTCGACGAACGCATCGGCGGTGAGCTTGGTCTCGGTGCCGCGGGAAAGATCGAAAATCCAGATGTCTGCACCGTCGGCGTCCGCGCGATCGACGGCCACCCGCGTGCCGTCGGGCGAGATGTGCGGAGTGTGGTAACCGCCGCCCGATGCGTCGATCGGCTCCTCGCGGCCATCGCGGCTCACCCACACCAGACGTCGCGATGCTGAGCTGGACCCGGAGCCCTCCAAGTATACGAGCCGTCCCGCATCGGAGACATCGAAGTCCGCGGCACCCGAGGTCTTCACGACGACGTTCTCGACGAGCGGTACCGGGCCACCGGTGACCTCCAATCGATCGGGATCGAACGGCACCACGCGCACCGTGCCATCGGCCACGGCGAACACGAGGTGGCCTGTCCGGACATAGCGAGGACTGGTCCCGGTCAGTCCGAGCGTCCTCACTTCCCCTGTGTCGAGCGAGAGAGCCGCGAGCTCTGCTCCGCTGGTAGCGAATCTGACCGGACTGCGAGCGAACAACACCACCCCGTCGTTCGGTACCCCGGATGGCCAGCCGTGGGACTCGCCCTCCGGCGGCGTCGTGAGCTGTTCGGGTTCGCCGCCCTCACCCGACACTCCAAAGAGTCCTCCACCGGGTGAACCGAAGATGATGCGGTTACCGTGAACCCAGCTCGCTCCACGCATCACGAGCGGGACGGAGGCCACCTTGATCACCGGTCCTCCGAGTGCCGAGACCTTCCGGAGCTCGCCACTCATCCAGAACCCAATCCACTGTCCGTCGGGAGATACAAAAGGGCTTTCAGCTTCCTGGGTTCCCGAGAGCGGCAACGCGTCGAGACCGTCGACCCATCGCACGTACAGTTTCGAGAAGTTGCTATCGGGCATCCTTCCGCTGTACACGACGAAGCGTCCATCCGGCGATACCGCGAGGTCCTTTCCGCGAGGCGCGACTTCGAACGGGTCTGGCGAATCGATCGTGAATCGCGTGACATCGACGGCCACAACGGGCGACCGCATCGCGGACCAGACGGCGAGCCCCGAGATCATCGCCGCGACCAGCGCGACGCCGACCACCAGTGGGACCACCCGCCGCCGTTTAGCCCACGTCGTCGTAGCCTCGTCCGATGTCGACCCAACCTGCGCGACCGTCTCGAAGGCGCCTTCCAACGCCAGACGCACGTCACCGATGTCACGCGCCCGCCCCCTCGCATTCTTCGTGAGGCAAAGCCGCAAGACCTGTCGGATGAAACTCGGAGTCGTGGCCGGAAGTGCTGTCCAATCCGGCTCGGCGCGGAGTACGGCCGCCAACGTGTCGGAGACGTCCTCGCCGGCAAAGGCGCGATGGCCGGTCAACATTTCGTAAAGCACTGCCCCGAATGCCCAGATGTCCGTCCGCTTGTCGACGCGCTTGCCTTTGGCCTGCTCGGGGCTCATGTAGGCGGCCGTACCCAGTATCATGCCGAGCTGTGTTCCCTGGCGGGTGAGCGTCGGTGAATGGGACAGCTCCGCGTCGGCTTCGCTCGCCGAATCCGCTTCGAGCGCTTTCGCGAGTCCGTAGTCGAGCACCTTCACCGTGCCGTCTTCTTTGAGCTTGATGTTCGCGGGCTTCAAGTCGCGGTGGATGACGCCGGCTTCATGACCTGCCTCGAGCGCGTCCGCGATCTGTTTCGCGATGGCGACGGCGTCTTCCATCTGGATCGGGCCTTCCTGAATCCGCTCCGCGAGCGTCGGACCTTCGACGTGCTCGAGCACGAGCGCTTTCACGCGTCGATCAGAGTCCTCGAAGCCGTAGATACTCGCGATGTTCGGATGGTTCAGCGACGCGAGAAGCTTGGCCTCCCGCTCGAACCGTCGGACGCGCTCCTCTTCGGCGGCAAGCTCGTCGGGAAGCACCTTGATCGCAACATCGCGCTCGAGCTTCGTATCTCGCGCGCGGTAGACCTCACCCATGCCGCCCTTACCGATGGGCGAGACGATTTCGTAAGGGCCGAGGCGCGTTCCAGGGGCGAGGGCCATGGTGCGTGCCATCTTGGCACACGTGCGCAGAGACCTAAAGTGCTACTTGAAGCAACTCCGTCCGGGACGGAGCTGGCGAAAGTCTTACCGAACCCTCACGGGAGCCTTGGCGCGTCGAAGTGTTCGAATAGCCATTTCGAGGTCGCGGTGCACCCTGTAAGTCTACAATGGCAGACCCAGATCAGCGCGACCCGTCGATGCACGTCGGCGCGGCGATGCCGGTCTCCTCGACTAGGCGTCCCAGTCAAGAAAGTATGTCTGCGTCGGAGTCCGAGCTCCTCGATTTCGGCTCGGCGAACTTGGCGAGGCATTGCAGGCTTCCAGGTCGTCTTCGGTCGCCGCGCGCACCTGGTAGCCCGAGATCTTCTTCTCGAGCGGTTCTCCCTGGGTAAAAGCCTCGTAGCATATTTCTCCAAAGGCTTCGGCGTCCTCCGGCCGGGCCGGTCTGAACGTTGCGTCCATGGGCACCCTCTTTTTGGCAGCGCGTCATTGTATCGCCTCCAATAGGAGTGAACGCCTGGGGGAACGGCAGGGTGAGCCAAGCAGAAGCGCGAGAGCCTGTCATCGTGGCGACGCAATGTCCCGCGGTGCGCAACCTAAGATGCTGGGAACGTCGGTCCTCGAGAGGTAGAATTCGGGTGAAAGCAGAGGGGTCGAAATGTTCGATGTCGATCGGTTCGTGGCGGACAGTCGTGATTCCCTGAAGGAGAACGATCCGCGCGCGTTGAAGGAAGTCGTCGAAAGAGCGGTCAGCGA
>DASPGQ010000291.1 GCA_035620555.1 Vicinamibacteria bacterium | reverse complement strand
GTTCTCGTACCGGTGAGCCCGCTCTGGGCGGCAGAGGGCGGCGAGCTCCCGCGCATCGTCAACTTCACCATCCTGGCGGTGATCCTCGCGCTCGTACTCCGCAAGCCCATCGCCGGCTTCCTCGAGGCGAAAACCGAACAGATCCGCTCCTCACTCGAGGAAGCGAAGGAGAAGCAGGAGCGCGCCGACAGCGAGCGCCTGAAGGCAGACGAGCTCCTCGCTCGACTCGACGCAGAGGTCGAGAGAGCCAAGGAGGAATCGCGCCAGGCCGCTCTCGCCGAGCGCGAGCGCATCCTCGAATCCGCGTCGCGAGAGGCTACGCGTATCGAGGAGCTGGCGCGAAAGGAAATCGAAGCGGAGGTGGAAGCGGGGCGCCGCAAGCTTCTGGCCAGGGCCGCCGACCTGTCCGTCGATCTCGCGCACCGAAAGCTCGAGGCGACGATGACGGAGGCGGACCACGCTCGGCTGATCGAAAAGAACATCGCGACGCTGGAGAAGACCCGATGAGGCGAAGTGCGGGCGCCTTCGTCCTCGCGGAGCGCTATGCGAACGCCCTCCTCGCGGTCGCGGTGGAGAAGAAAGCGGACGAAGACCGAGTCGCCTCCGAGCTCGATAGGGTGACGGCATTCCTCTCCCGACAGACGGAACTGGCCGAGGTGCTAACCTCGCCCAGGATCCCCGCCGCCAAGCGGGTTCGCGTACTCGAGGAGCTTCTGCGAAACGAGACGCTCACGCCCTACACGTTGAACGTCCTCAGGCTCCTGACCCTCAAGGACCGCCTCCCCATTCTGGAGGAAGTCTCGCGACAGTTTTTGCGCCTCGTCATGGAGCACAAAGGGATCCAGAACGGGGAAGTCGTCTCGGCACATCCCCTCACGCGAGATCAGCAAACACGGCTCGCCAAGAGCCTGGGGAAGGCTCTGGACAAGAAGATGCAGCTGAGCTTCCGAACCGACCCGGAGCTCGTGGGAGGCCTGGTCGTTCGCATCGGAAACCGTATATTCGATGCGAGTGTCGCGGCCGAGCTGCGCCAATTCAGACAAAGAGCCCTGTCAGGGCAGTGAAGTCAAACGCCCGAGCTCTATCGCCCCGTTGGCGGTCGAACGCGCGGCAGAATAGAGAAATATGGAAATAAGAGCGGACGAGATAACAAAGATTCTGAAGGAACAAATCGGGGATTACGAATCCCGTGTGGAAGTTGCCGAGGTGGGTACGGTCGTTTCCGCCGGCGACGGGATCGCGCGCGTGCACGGCCTCGAAGGCGTCATGTACGGGGAGCTCGTCGAGCTCCCCAACGAGGTCTTCGGGCTCGCCCTGAATCTGGAAGAAGAGGCCGTAGGTCTCGTTTTGTTCGGCAATACGACCTACATCAAGGAGGGAGACGAGGCGAGGAGAACACGCAAGATTCTCCAGGTCCCCGTGGGCGACGGTCTCGTTGGCCGGGTCGTAGACGCGCTCGGGCGGCCCATCGATGGCAAGGGTCCCATCCATTCCAAGAACTTCAATCCCGTCGAGCGCATTGCTCCGGGTATCGTGGACCGCCAACCTGTCAAGGAGCCCCTTCAAACGGGAGTGAAGGCAGTCGACGCCATGATTCCGATCGGGCGCGGCCAACGGGAGCTCGTCATCGGCGACCGTCAAACTGGTAAGACGGCGATTGCGGTCGATAGCATCTTGAACCAGAAGGGAAAGAACGTCATCTGCGTCTATGTAGCGATCGGGCAAAAGTTGTCCACGGTTGCCCAGGTGGTGAAGACCCTCGAAGAATCGGATGCGATGAGTCACACCATCGTCGTCAACGCGGCGGCATCCGATCCCGCTCCTCTGCAGTATCTTGCCCCGTACTCGGGCTGCGCCATGGGGGAGCACTTCCGAGACAACGGGGGCCACGCATTTTGCATCTACGACGATCTGTCGAAGCACGCGGCTGCTTACCGTGAGATTTCCCTGTTGCTGCGAAGGCCTCCTGGTCGCGAGGCTTTTCCCGGCGACGTGTTCTACCTCCACTCCCGCCTTCTCGAAAGGGCGGCGAAGCTCTCCGAGGCCATGGGCGGGGGCTCCCTGACGGCGTTTCCGTTCATCGAGACCCAGGCGGGCGATCTCTCCGCCTACGTGCCAACGAATGTCATTTCGATTACCGACGGTCAGATCTATCTCGAGAGCGACCTCTTCAATGCCGGCATCCGCCCGGCCATCAACGTCGGTAACTCCGTCAGCCGCGTGGGAGGCTCGGCGCAGATCAAGGCGATGCGTCAGGTGGCAGGTACGATGAGGCTCGAGCTCGCCCAGTATCGGGAGATGGCCGCATTCGCCCAGTTCGGCTCGGACCTCGACAAGGCCACGCAGGCGCAGCTCGCCAAAGGCGAGCGCTTGGTGCAGATCTTGAAGCAGGACCAATACGAGCCCGTCCCGGTGGAAAAGCAGGTTGCCGTCATCTACGCGGCCAACAACGGCTATCTCGACGATCTGCCGGTGTCGGAATGCCGCAGATTCGAGGCCCGCCTCTACGAATACCTCGATGAGCGCCACCCAGGTGTGCTCCAGGCCATCCGAGAGAAGAAGACCTTGGAAGAGGACCTCAAAGCCAAGCTCGAGCGAGCACTGGACGAGTTCAAGGAAAGATTCAAGAGCGAGGCATCGGAGTCGTCGGCGGCGTAAGATGGCCAGCCTGCGCGATTTGAGGCGACGCACCCGGAGCGTCAAGAACACCCAACAGATCACCAAGGCCATGAAGATGGTCGCCGCGGCAAAGCTGAGGCGGGCTCAGGACGCCATCCTGTCCGCCCGGCCCTTCGCCAAGAAGATGCTCGAGGTCCTCAATAGCCTCGCAACCCGCGCCGATCCCGAGAGCCATCCCCTGCTTCGCGCCCGTGAGCCGAACCATGTCGACGTCGTCGTCATCACCGCGGACAAGGGCCTCTGCGGCTCGTTCAACGCCAACATTCTGAAATCGGCCGAGCAGTTCCTTCGTGGTATCACCTGCGAGCGCCTCGAGCTTCAAGTGGTTGGGAAAAAAGCACGGGACTACTTTCGAAGGCGCCGTTCGATCCGACAGGAGTATCCCGACGTGTTTCGCGAGCTGTCCTACGAGACCGCGGGAAGTATCGCGAGGCCGCTCATCGAGCGCTACTCCAAGGACGATCCCGACGCCGAAGACAGAGTCGATGCCGTTTTTCTCATCTACAACGAGTTCAAGAGCGTCATGCAGCAGGACGTCGTCGTCGAAAGGCTCCTGCCTCTCGAGAAGCTCCATTTCGAGAACGTTGCCGAAGAGCTCGACTATATCTACGAGCCGACCGCAGCCGAGATCTACGATGCGATCATTCCGCGCCACGTGGAGTATCAGGTATGGCACGCGCTTCTCGAATCCGCTGCCGCCGAGCATGCGGCAAGGATGACGGCGATGGAGAACGCCACGCGGAACGCCACCGAGCTCATCGAAAAGCTGACGCTGACGATGAACAAGGTCCGTCAGGCGAGCATCACCACCGAAATTCTCGAAGTCGTTTCCGGTGCCGAGGCGATACGTTAGTCAGGAGAGAACCGAGATCATGCCGCAGCCGAAACAAAGCAACCTGGGCCGAGTGGTTCAAGTGATCGGAAACGTCGTGGACGTGGAGTTCGCGAGCGGTCAGCTACCGGCCATATACAATGCGCTAACGATCAAGGATGACAAGAAGCTTTCCACCGAGGAGCTCGAGATCACCGTCGAGGTGCAGCAGCACCTCGGGGAAAATCGCGTCCGAACCGTAGCCATGCAGCCCACCGACGGTCTGGTTCGCGGAATGACGGTGGCCGATACCGGACAGCCCATCACCGTGCCCGTCGGCCCGAGTACCCTCGGTCGTGTCATGAACGTCCTCGGTGAGCCCGTGGACCGACTAGGTCCAATCGAGAGCGAGACGCGCTATCCGATTCACCGTGAGGCGCCCGCGTTTACCGAGCAGAGCACGAAGCTCGAGATGTTCGAGACGGGAATCAAGGTCATCGACCTGCTCGAGCCATACGTACGCGGTGGCAAGGTCGGATTGTTCGGCGGAGCCGGAGTGGGTAAGACGGTGATCATCATGGAGCTCATCCACAACATCGCCACGCAACACGGGGGTTTCTCCGTCTTCGCGGGGGTGGGGGAGCGCACGCGCGAGGGAAACGATTTGTGGCTCGAGATGAAGGAGTCTGGCGTCATCGAAAAGGCAGCCCTCATTTATGGTCAGATGAACGAGCCGCCCGGCGTGCGCCTCCGCGTGGGGCTCACGGGTCTCACGGTGGCGGAATACTTCCGCGACGAGGGGCAGGACGTTCTCCTTTTCATCGACAATATCTACCGCTATACCCTCGCGGGCATGGAAGTCTCGGCGCTACTGGGACGCATGCCTTCCGCGGTTGGCTACCAGCCGACTCTCGCGTCCGAGATGGGCGACCTCGAGGAGCGCATCACTTCGACCGACAAGGGGTCGATCACGTCGATTCAGGCCATCTACGTTCCCGCAGACGACTACACCGACCCCGGCGTGGCCACTACGTTCTCCCACCTCGACGCCACGACCCAGCTCTCCCGTCAGATCGCCGAGCTCGGTATCTACCCCGCCGTGGATCCGCTCGCGTCCACCTCGCGCATCCTCGATCCGCGCGTCATCGGGGAGGAGCACTATCGTGTAGCCTTCGCGGTCAAGGAGATTCTCCAGCGCTACAAAGACCTCCAGGACATCATTGCGATCCTGGGCATCGATGAGCTCTCCGAAGAAGACAAAGTCACGGTGGCGCGGGCGCGCAAGATCCAGAGGTTTTTCTCCCAGCCGTTCCAGGTTGCCGAACAGTTCACCGGCCGGCCCGGTCGCTACGTCCCGCTGGAGGAGACGGTGAAAGCGTTCAACCGACTGGTTCGGGGCGAGTACGATCACATTCCCGAGCAAGCGTTCTACATGGCGGGGGGAATCGAGGAGGTCGAGCAGAACGCAGAACGCATGGCGGCGGCTTAGCCAGGCTGATTAGAAAGTACGACCCAGCCTGCCGAGCGGTGGCCAAACGTCTGCCGCGAGATCGGCGCGCAGCGCCGCAAGGGCCGAGCCGTGGCGGCCGGGCGATCGCAGGTCCCGCCACGGCATTGAGTACAGAGAGAGATAGAGATGGACGATAAGCGCATCGAGCTAGAGATCGTGACTCCGGCCGGAGTCGTACTGCGCGAGTCGGTCGACGAGGTCGAGGCGCCAGGCGTCCAAGGTCACTTCGGAGTGCTCCCGGGCCACCGCCCGTTCCTGACCCAGCTGCGCGCCGGGGAGTTGCGGTACCGAATCGGGCGGCGAAACGCGTTCGTGGCCGTCCACTGGGGCTTTGCCGAAATCCTTCCCCACAAAGTCACCGTGTTGGTGGAGACCGCGGAGCTCGCGGGAGACATCGACCTCGAACGGGCCGAGACCGCCAAGCAGCGGGCGTTGGAGCGGTTGCAGCAGTTTGGGACGGCGTACGACCTGGAACGAGCCAGAAACGCCTATGAGCGGGCGACCGCGAGGCTGGCTGCTGCCCAGCTTGGCCGCAGCCAAGGGGGGAAGAGCTCGCCCTAGCCCAGCGTCACCGTTACGCCGTCAACCGTCAGACCGTGACGCCGCGCTCGGCCATCGGGAGATGTGCAACCCGGTTAGCGGGGCTCGAGGCATCACCCGTCGACTCCCGGTGTTGATGAGAGCGGCCTCCGACGGTATAATCTTCTGGACGCGGGGCGGCGGCTGGTTCGCTCCCCGCGACGTCGGTCCCTATCCCCCCAAAGCCGACGCTCACGTAACCAATAACCGCGTTCATGTACTTCGACGCATCGAGCCCGACGAGCCACACCGGTCCCAGATCCATTTTGGGGGGAAGTCGATTCGCGCCCTCCCTCCGCGCCGCGTTGGTCCTCTCCGCCGCACTGGCCGCCGGGGCTTTCGTGGGCTCCGCCATCGTCTCCGCAAGCCTCCTCGTCGTCTTCTTTCTCATCGGCTCGGTCGTCGTCCTTCTCATCGCCGGTAGACCACTTTGGGCCCTTTCGCTGCTGGTCGTGCTCCTGCCCTTCAGCGGCACGGATCCCTTTCGAGTCAACCTCGCGGGCTTTTCCGGCACGAAGCTGCTCAACCTGCTCATGGTCCTGGTTGTCTTCGTTTCGGTCATCAACTGGAAGAAGGGCACGAAGCTCCCCACCTACGCTACCGGCCTGGCCTTCGCCTGGGCGGCGGTTTTCTCCGTGGCCGTCTTCCGCTCTCTCGCCAACTTGGAGACCATCAATTACTACGTGCTCGAGCCGTTGAGCCCGTCGGAGCACATCCTCACCCACCTCGTGAAACCGTTCGTCTACTTTCTACCACTCGTCATCGTGGCGCGGTTCATCAGAACGCGAAAAGACGCCGAGTTCTTGACGACCGCCGTGACCCTTGCGGTTGGGTCGCTGGGCGCCTTCGTGCTCTACGTGTATTTCTTCATGGCCGGGCCAGGCGCCGAGGCGAAAGTCATCAACGACAACTACATGTCGACCCTCGGGCTCCACCGAAACGGGCTCGTGACTTTCCCCATCATCGGGATTCCGATAATCCTCGCGCGCTGGTTCCGGACGCGGGACACGCTGAGCGCGGTCTGCTTCGTTCTCGGTATAGCCTCCGTCGGGACGCTTCTGTCCCGGACGGGATATTTGTCGGTTCCGATCGGAGTCGTCGGCTACCTGGCTCTTTCGAAAAGGGTCAGGTACGTTCCCCTCATCGCCGCCGCCATCGCCGTCGTCACGTTTTTCGCCTGGTCCCAGATCGCAGAACGCCTCAACTATCGCCTCGAATCGGGAGATCGAAATGCCGTCTCCGCGGGACGGATCGATACCCTCTGGATTCCTTTGCTCGAAGAGGCGGCCGCCGATCCGGAAAAGCTGTTCCTGGGTAACGGGCGGTTCGCCACCGGGGCATCGCAGATGGCCGAGCGCGGCGCGATTCTGGACGTTCGCCATCCCCACAACATGTTCGTGGAATTGCTCCTCGATGCGGGCGTCGTTGGGTTCACGATTCTCATGGCCTTTCTTTTCGTCGTTCTCTGGAAGCTGAAGCAGAGTCTTCAGATCTCGACCGACCCGGCCATGGCCGAGCATCTCCGAGGGGCGCTGGTAGCGCTCGGGTCGTATCTCGTCGCGGGTTTGACGGGAAGAAGTCTGTTTCCTCAGTTGGGGAACAGCTTTTTCTGGATCGTCCTCGGCCTCGCCATTGCTCTCATCGGACTCGCGGCCGCCGAGAGCCGCTCGACCCCTCGCGAGACCGAAGCGCACGAGCCCGGGTAACTCGGGCGCTCGCTGGAGCGAGCTGAACGTCTTACGGAGCCCCCGAAACCGAGCTCGTCTCGTGAATCGCCTCGGACGCCGGTGAGTGCGGGACCTGCTTCACGCGAACGACGCTCAGTCCTCGCCGGGAGGACCGCGGCTCGTCTCCCACGACGTACAGGGTGGAATCGGCTACCGTGAGATCGCCTTCGTGGCTATCGAGAATCGCGGTATTCACGTCCGCCATGACCACCCGGCTGAGTCTCGCGACGGGTGTGCCAAAAGTGAGCTTCTTGCGATAGATGGAAACCCCCACGTCGAGGCCGGTCAATCGAGTCGCCTCGATGGTGACGTCCGATCCATCTTTGGAGGCGATGCCGGTGTAGCAACGGTCGATCTGGTTGTCCCGGATCCGAGCCACGGTCTTCTCACCCACGCTCATTCCCTTGTCGACGCAGTTCTCGATGATGTTCTGCTCGACATCGAGATCGGAGCCACTGAAGTCCAGCCCATCGCCGCCCGCCCCGAACACGTGGTTTCCCACGACGACACCGGTACAGAAATCGAGGTCCACGGCGTCCTCGGCGGTGTTGGAAAAGACATTGTTCCGCATCTCGACATCGCAGTACTTGAAATTGATCCCATCGATCGCGGCGATGTCCACGAAACGCGATTCACGCAACGAGATCACCGCATCGGTCACCGAGAGGGCCCCGGTGAAATGGGTCCGGTCATTCTCGGCGCCGGCCCCCCCCTCGAGGATCACGTGCTCGAGCCGGACGGTGCTGCGCTCGGCGCGCCGCCCTTGAACGACGAGGGCTCCCCACCCACTCTTGGATTTCGCTCCGCGAACCGCGATGGGCTCGCGAGCCGTTCCGACCGCGGTGAGGTCTCCGTAGACGATGAGCGACGCTCCGTCCTCGAGCTCGATCGTCGTTCCGGGCTCGACCTGGACGGAGTAGCTCTGTGGGACTTCCCAGGTGGCGTCGAGGTGCACCACGCCGGGTCCCAGAACGATCGTTCGTCCCTCCCGGCGCGCGTTTCCCGGAAGCACCGGCGCCGAATCCGGCATCTCTTCGCGATCCAGTGACGCCACGGTGATCTCAGAGGAACGGATCTGAACGTCGTCATCGGCCAAGAGCTCGCCAGTAACACCGTTTCGCGCCGCGAGTCCAATGATCTCGACGTCAAGGACCTCTCTGATGGCCAGGCGGGATCTGCCTGGCTCGCCGGACCATTGGCCGTCGACGAGCTCGTGCTCCGGGAGCGGCACGACGACCCGTTTTCCGTTCCGCGCCACGACGACACCGGTCACCCACACGAAGGCCTTGCCCCGGTTCTCGAGCTCGACCACCACGCTTCCTTCGTTCTGGGTCGGACGGACCACGACGCCGAGCTCCGCGGTACGAAACAGAGTGGAAAGATAGGCGGCATTGCTTTCGAGCTCCTCGATGAAAGCCTCGTGGATGCGATGGCCTCTCGAGGAACGGATTGCGTGGTTGTCGTAGCGGAAAGCCGCATCGAGCCGGGCGAAGGCCTCGTTGGCGTGCGCGATCATGGGCTCGACCCTCTCGGTAATCAAAGTCCACAGCCGCTCATCCCGCATCCGCCTAAACTCGGGAATCCTCAAGAAGGCCCGTGCCTCGTTGGTCGCGGTCTCGCCCTCGATCGTTGTTTCGGGGTCGATCCGGTAGCCGAGATAGTCCCAGGGAATGGGCTCGAACGTCCCCCGAGCGGGGTCGTAATAGACGTGAAGGTTGTTGTTGCTCCAGGCGTGGGTGCTTCCCACAAGGGTCGTGACGGCCGCAGCCCAAGCAAACCGGTCCGTGTCCGTATAAGTCTGAAGGAACGTCCAATTACAGGGATCCGCGTCGGGCGGTGAGCTCGTCTCCTCTTTGCACTGGAGCAGCCGTTTTATGGCACTCTCCGCCTTGTCCCATCCGAACCCACCCGGGGCTCCCGCGAGCTGGCCGTTGCCGTCGAAGATGAAGCCCTCGGAGCGGCCGCCGCGGTCGAGCATCGGCCGGCCGATCTCCTCGATCTCTTGAAAGAGTCCCACGACCTTTTCGTTGATCTTGAGGACGACGAAACGACTGTCCCAGGTCAGGATTCCATGACGGGCGAGCTCCCAGTTCGTCGTCAGGTCCTTGGTGACGCCCTTGTCGGAGGGGTTCGAGATGTTGATGTGTCGTTTTCCCTCGAAGTAGTGGTTCCGGGGAAACTTCAGCCGCAATGATGGCC
Source organism: Vicinamibacteria bacterium (assembly GCA_035620555.1). Classification (NCBI taxonomy): domain Bacteria; kingdom Pseudomonadati; phylum Acidobacteriota; class Vicinamibacteria; species Vicinamibacteria bacterium. The sequence continues at coordinate 430 of DASPGQ010000291.1, read as the reverse complement.
TCTGTCTGGCGTAATGCCCGGCTGTCTTGCCGCGAAGCTTCACTTCGATGGGAAGCCAGCGACCATCTTCCAAGAGAAACTGGGCAGGGACGTAATCGCGCAGGATTCCCGTAGAAACGCGGGCCGCGGAGACCTCGGCCGCGAGGTTACGAAGTGCAGTCAAATCGTTCGACTGGAGGCGAAGCTGGTAAACGGGAAGGCCCGACGACTCGAGCCGCGCCTTGTCCAGAGGGCTCGGAAACCTCTGGACGATCTCGAGGAGCAAGTCCTTAGCCGCCGCTACCGGGGCTTCGGCGCCCCAGGCATGGCGAAAACGGGCCACCCGGTGGAGGTACTCGCCGACCAGCACGAGGACGGGAAGAACGAGGGCGATTCCCAAGAGCTTGGCGAGCGAGCTAGAGCGCGACATGCTGATCGGTCTCGTAGCGCG